>NZ_CALRZC010000013.1:0-70765 GCF_943372545.1 Variovorax sp. YR752
CGGGCGTGACCTGCGCGCCGTAGATGTAGCCGACCGAGGCCGCGATGACCGCGCCGACCAGCAGCAGGTCGGCCCATTCGAAACCGAAGCCGTGCCCGCTCTGCTGCGCGCGCAGCACCGAGAACACCACCACCAGCAGGCTGCCCGCGACGGCGCAGAGCCAGAAGCCCAGCCGCGCGCGCTGGTGCAGCACCCAGGCCGCGACCGCGGCCGTGACCAGCGGCAGCAGCGCCGTCACCACCGCCGCGTGGCTGGCCGTGACCACGCGCAGCGCGTAGCCCAGCAGCAGCGGGTAGCCGACGGCGTTGCCCAGCACCGCCATGCCCAGCGGCTTCCACTGGTGCGCCGCTGGGCGCGGCGAGCGCGTCACCAGCAAGAAGATGGCCGACAGCACGCCCGCCAGCGCCGCGCGCCCGAGCGTGACGAACCACGGTGACAGCTGAGGCGCTTCTTGCGTGCCGGTGGCCAGCCGCGTCATCGGCAGCGTGACCGCAAACAGCGCGACGCCCACCACGCCGAGCCACATGCCGAGCGTTTCGTCCTTGATCTTCATATGCATGACTCCAAGGAAAGCAATGCCGCTGAAAAAGGGCCGTGTTCCATCGCGGAATACCGCGGAACCGGCTTTGCCGGGCCGCAGGTGTTGCCCCCGGCGAGGGGGTTGGCGAAGCGACACGAAGTGCGCGAAGCCTGGGGGTGAGCCGATCTCATACGCTCACCATCCACCAGGCCGTGAGCACGAGGATCAGGCCCATCGCGCGGTTGAACCACAGCAGGCGCGTGCCCTTGGCCAGCCACTCGCGCAGCAGCGCGCCGACCAGCGCATAGGCGAAGTTGCTCGCGAAGGCATAGGTCAGCATCACGGGCGCGACGATGGCGAAGCGCGCGAGCGCGTCGGGCTGGCCGGCGATCCAGCCGGCCACCAGCGTGAGCGCCAGCAACCAGGCCTTGATGTTCACGAACTGCAACATCACGCCCTGCGTGAAGCCGACCGAGAGGCTGGCGTTGTCGGCCTTGCCGAGCTTCGCGCTGCCGCTGAGCTTGTAAGCCAGCCACAGCAGGTAGGCGATGCCCAAGCCCTTGATCGCCAGGCGCAGCGGCGGCATCGCCACCACCAGCGCGCCGAGGCCGGCCGCGCAGATCGCGAGCAGCAAGGTCCAGCCGACCGGCACCGCGACCACGAAGCGCATCGCGCGCGGCAGGCCGCCGTTGGCCGCCAGGGCGGTGGAGAGCGTGGTGTTGGGTCCGGGCGAGAAGCTCATCGCCGTGGCCAGCACCAGCAGCGCGGTGAATTCTTGCCAGTTCATGTCACAGACTCTAAACTTTGGACCATTACAGTTCCAATACAGATGATCGAACAAATATGAAATCTGTATTGGTCATTCCTTCGACACACACCGCAGTCTTTGTGCGATGCAGACCGACCCGATGCTGACCCGAACCTCCACCCAGTCCCTGACCGGGCAGCTGGCCGACCGCCTTGCCGAGCGCATCCGCAACCGGCTGCTGGCACCCGGTGCGCGGCTGCCGTCGGTGCGCGAATGCGCGCGCCAGCAGGGCGTGAGCCCGTACACGGTGGTCGCCGCCTACGACCAGCTGCTCGCACAAGGCCTCGTCGAGGCGCGCCGCCAACGCGGCTTCTACGTGCGCGACGCGGCGCCCGTGCCCGAGAGTTCGCGCAACCCCGCGCATGCCGCGCCCGAGGTCCCGCCGATGATGGCGTCGCGTGTACCGGCCGACGCCAGCTCGCTGATCCGCAGCATGTTCCACCGCCCGAGCGACAAGCCGCAGCCGGGCATGGGCGTGTTCCCGCCCGACTGGATGGCCTCGACCTTCCTGGCGACCGCGGTGCGCCGCGTGACGACCACGTCGGCGCTGCAGGAACTGTCGCTTCAATACGGCGAGCCTTCGGGCGACCTGGCGCTGCGCCGCAGCCTGTCGCAGAAGCTGGTGCGCATCAACGTGCCGGCCGGGCCGGACCAGATCGTGACCACCATCGGCGCCACGCACGCACTCGACGTCGTGAGCCGCACGCTGCTGCGCGCGGGCGATCCCGTGATGGTCGAGGAGCCCGGCTGGGCGCTGGAGTTCGCGCGGCTCGAGGCACTGGGCATGCGCATCCTGCCCGTGCCGCGCCGCGCCGACGGGCCCGACCTCGATGTGATGGCGCAGTACTGCAAGCTGCACAGCCCCAAGCTCTTCGTCAGTGTGAGCGTGCTGCACAACCCGACCGGCTACAGCCTCACGCCGGGCAGCGCGCACCGCGTGCTCAAGCTGGCCAACGAGCACGACTTCCACATCGTCGAGGACGACACCTACAGCCACCTCGCGCCCGAACACGCCACGCGGCTCAGCGCGCTCGACGGGCTGCAGCGCACCATCTACGTCAGCGGGTTCGCGAAGATCCTGGCGCCCAACTGGCGCATCGGCTTCCTGGCTGCCTCGCCCGCGCTGAAAGAACGGCTGCTCGAGACCAAGCTGCTGGCCACGCTGACCACGCCCACGCTGTTCGAGCGGGCGCTGTCGTGGTGCATCGACCAGGGCCAGCTGCGGCGCCATTCGGAGCGCGTGCGCATCCGGCTCGACGGCGCGCGCGGCCGCGCCGTGAAGCTCGCCATGTCGCACGGCTGCACCTTCGCCTCGGAGCCCGCCGGGCTGTTCGGCTGGGTCGACACGGGCGTCGACACCGACGCGCTCACGCAACGCATGCTCGACCAGGGCTACCTGCTCGCGCCGGGCTCGCTGTTCCATGCGCGGCGCCCGCCGAGCACGATGATGCGGATCAACTTCGCGACCTCGCAGGACGCGGCGTTCTGGAAGGTTTTCAGCCGGGTCAGGGACCAGCTCTGATTCGCTCGCGAAGGGCTTGGAGTAAGCTGCCAGCACAAGAAAACCCAGCCAGGAGACCTCCCGCATGAGCAACGCCAGCAAACCCTTCGACTTCAGCCAGTTCGTCCCCGGATTCGACTTCCTGAAGAACCTCGCCGGCGGTGCCGCAGCGGGCTCCGGGTCGGTGCCCGGCATCCCCAGTCTCGCCAGCTGGGTCGCGCCCACCATGAGCGTCGAAGAGGTCGACAAGCGCATCCAGGAACTGAAGACGGTCCAGTACTGGCTCGAACAGAACGGCCACGCGCTCAAGGCGACCATCCAGGCGCTCGAGGTGCAGAAGATGACGCTGTCGACCCTGCGCGGCATGAACGTGCGGATGGAAGACATCGCCAGCGCGTTCACCCAGCAGGCTGCGGCCATGGCGCCCGCGCCGGCCCCCGCCGCTGCGGCCCCGGCACCCCGGCCTGAGCCGGAAGCCGTCGAGGAAGAAGAGGAAGAGTTCGACGAGGCCGAGGAAGACGAAGCAGAAGAAGAAACCCCGGCGCCGAAGAAGAAGTCGCGCGCCAGGTCCGCATCGTCCAACGGTGCCGCCGGCGGGGTCGACCCGATGCAATGGTGGGGCTCGCTCACCGAACAGTTTCAGCAGATCGCGAGCACGGCGCTGCAGGACGCAGCGCAGCTCAAGGTGCCGGCCATGGCGCAGCCGCTGGCCGACGCCGTGGAGCAGGTCATCGGCAAGGTGACGGCGGCGCGCAAGCCGGCCGCCAAGACCACCGCCGCGAAGAAGGCCACTGCCAAGAAAGCCGCGCCGGCACCCGCCGCGCGCAAGAAAACCACGTCCGCCGCCGCGCGCAAGCGAACCTCCGGCCGGCGCTGACGTCTTACAGCCACCTCTTCAGACGACGACGCACGGGTCGGTACGCACCATGAAACTGTTTCCCACCGGCCATGCCACCCACCCGCAATGGCGCATGGCCGCCGGCCTCGTGCTGGCCCAATTGCGCGCGCAGATGGCGCTGCCCGACTACGCGTCGAACCCGACGCTCGGGCTGCTCTACATCACCGACCACTACGCGAGCGAGGCGCAGGAGATCCTCGATCACCTGAGCGCCGAACTGCCGGAGGTGACCGACTGGTCGGGCACCGTCGGCATCGGTGTGTCGGCCAACAACGCCGAGTACTTCGACGAGCCCGGCCTGAGCCTGATGCTGTGCGCGCTGCCGAGCGACCAGTACCGCGTGTTCTCGGGCGTGGCGCCGCTGGGCAGCTCTGAAATGAGCGGCTTCGAGGCGCACACCGCGCTCGTGCACGCCGACCCGGCCACGCCCGACCTGGGCGAGCTCATCGGCGAGATGGCCGGCCGCACCGACACCGGCTACCTGTTCGGCGGACTCTCGTCCGGCCGCGGCGGGGCGCTGCAGTTCGCGGTCGGCGGCAACGGCAACATCCGCGGCCACGGTGCGGCGGGCGGTGTGTTCTCGGGCGGCCTGTCGGGCGTGGTGTTCGGCGAAGGCGTGCGGCTGGTGTCGCGCGTCACGCAGGGCTGCCAGCCGCTGCGCACGGGCGGCGCGCGCGAGCGCGAGATCACCGAGGCCGACGGCAACCTGCTGCTGTCGCTCGACGGCGAGCCGGCGCTCGACGTGCTGCTGGCCGACCTGCAGGTGTCGCTCGACCGCCCGCAGGAAGCCATCGACGCCGTGCGCAACACGCTGGTCGGCCTGGCCGACGCGGGCAGCGACGGCCTGCGCCGCACCGGCGACCTGGGCGCCGACGTGCTGGTGCGTCACATCATCGGCCTCGATCCGACGCGGCGCGGCATCGCGATTGCCGACAACGCCGAAGCCGGCATGCGGCTGAGTTTCTGCCGCCGCAACGCGCAGGCGGCACGCGCCGACCTGATGCGCATCTGCGCCGAGATCCGCGAAGAGCTCGAGCCCGAAGAACAGACGCTGGCCACCGCGCGCGCCGTGGCGGCCGGTGAAGCCGAAGCCGCGCCGCATCCCGCGCGGCGCATCGCGGGCGCGGTGTACGTGAGCTGCTCGGGTCGCGGTGGCCCGCACTTCGGCGCGCCGGGCGCCGAGCTGCAGATCGTGCGGCATGCGCTGGGCGACGTGCCGCTGGTCGGCTTCTTCGCCGCCGGCGAAATCGCGCGCCACCACCTGTACGGCTACACCGGCGTGCTGACGGTGTTCACGGCGCCGGACTGACGGGAAAAAACGACGCGGCGCCTGCGCGCTGTTTTCGCGGGCGGTTCGCGTCGCTAGAATCCGCCCGCTTTCTTGAATCTCTGCTGCTGCAAGAAAGAGTGATCCGCGCGCCCCGAAGCACGCGGTCGATCTCTTTCGCCCCGCCACGCGATGTGTCCGGGGCCCGGAAACCGACACGGTTTCCACGAATGGAATTGCAGCCATGGGCAGCCCCACACACAGTCATTTCTCGAGACTCCAGCGTGCCTTTTCGCGCGCGAACATCGCCGTCGATTACCGCGACGGCATCTATCACCTGCGCAACGAGGCCGCGCAGGCGACCGTTCTTCTGCCGCACAGCCTGCCGCTGGAAGAAAAAGCCGTGAACCAGTTGCTGGCTTTTGCCAGCGTGCGCTCGCCCGACGGTGCGCACGGCGTGTGCAAGGCCTGCGCGACGCCGGACTTTCATCCGGGTTCGGTCGCGCCGGTGGGCAGCGTCGTCGCCACCGATGGCGACTTCGTGATCCCCGCCGCGGTCGGCACCGACATCAACTGCGGCATGCGTCTGCTGACCACCGGCCTCACGCTGGACCAGGTGGCGCCGCACAAGACGCAGCTGCTCGCGCGGCTCACACGCAGCCTGCTCGACAACGGGCGCGACGTGCCGGTGCACACGGCAGCGTTTCGCGCGCTGTTCGACGAAGGGCCGGCGGCGTTTCTGGACGCCGTGCGCGGCGACGGACTCTGGGCGGCGTGCGACCGCGACCGGCTGCAGGCCGAGATCGGCGCGTGCATTGGCCTCGCGAGCTTCGGCGGGCAGTCGCGGCACGCACCGTCGGCCTACACCGGCGCGCGCCACGAGGTGTTCCGCGATCCGTGCCTGGGCACGCCGGGCAGCGGCAACCACTTCGTCGAGCTGCAGGTGGTCGACGAGGTGATGGACCGGCATGCGGCGTACCGCGCGGGGCTCAAGGCCGGCGAGGTCGTCGTGATGATCCACAGTGGCTCGCGCGACATCGGGTTCCATGTCGGAGGCCGCTGGATGGACCGCGCGCGGGCCGAGTGGCCGCAGGGCCTGCGCCATCCGAAGAGCGGGCTGTACGGGCTGGCCGGGCCGCTGGCGCAGGAGTACCTCGAAGCCATGGGCGTGGCCGCGCGTTATGCGTGGGCCAACCGGGTCGTGCTGGCCGAGCTGGTGCGCAAGGACTTCGCCGAACTGCTGGGCGCCACGGCATCGACGCTGGTGGTCGATGTGCCGCACAACGTGGTGCTGCGCGAGCACGGCATGAACATCCATCGCAAGGGCGCGACGCCGGCGCACGCGGGCGACCTCGCGCTGATTCCTGGGTCGATGGGCGATCACTCGTACCTCGCGACCGGGCTGGGCCACGAAGACTGGCTGTGGTCGTGCAGCCATGGCGCCGGTCGGCGCATGCGGCGGCAGGAGGTGCGCGCGATGCGGCCCGCACCTGATGATGCGGACGCCAGCTGGCAGTGCGTGACGCTGCGTGAAGAGCGCCGCATCGAAGAGGCGCCGCAGGCTTACAAGCCGATCGGCGCGGTGATCGATGCGCAGGAAAGCGCGGGGCTCATTCGCTGCGCCGTGCGGCTCAAGCCCTGGGTCACGTTCAAGGCGTGACCCGAGGGTGCGTGCCGTGTCAGCCCAGTGCGGGCTGCACGGCGCGCGGCGCGGGCGCCGGCATGCCGGCGAACGCGAAATCGACCTCGGGTGCGAGACCGCTCACGATGCGCGCGATCGACTTGCCCGAGCCGCAGGCGTGCGTCCAGCCGAGCGTGCCGTGGCCCGTGTTGAGGAACAGGTTCGGCAACTTGGTCTTGCCGATCAGCGGCACATTGCTCGGCGTGGCCGGGCGCAGGCCGGTCCAGAACTGCGCCCGCTCGGTGTCGCCGGCGCCGGGGAAGAGTTCTTCGACGCGCCGTACGATGGCTTCGCAGCGCACGCGGTTCAGGTCGCGGTCGTAGCCGTTGAGTTCGGCCGTGCCGGCGATGCGCAGGCGGTCGCCCGACTCCGACGTGTAGCGCGAGAACACCAGCTTGTATTCGTCGTCGGTCAGCGAGACCTGGTGCGCCTTCGATGCGTCCTTTACGGGCAGCGTCACCGAGTAGCCCTTGGCCGGATAGATCGGCAGGCGGATGCCCAGCGGCGCCGCGTACAGCGGGCTCAGCGAACCCATCGCCAGCACGAAGGCGTCGCCGCGGATGCGCTGGAAGCGGCCTTCGTTGTCGGTGGCCTCGATGTGGTCGATGCTGCCGCCGGCTTCGCGCAGCGCGGTCACGGTGTGACTCATGAGGAACTTCACGCCGGCCGCTTCGGCCAGCTTCACGAGCTCGCGCGCGAAGCGGTTGGCATCGCCCGACTCGTCTTCGGCGGTGTACGTGGCACCGGCGAGCTGCGGGCGGATGTGGGCGAGGGCGGGTTCGATCCGGATGGCCTCGTCGGCCGAGATGACCAGCCGCTCGCAGCCCAGGGCGCGCATCTGCTCGGAGGGCTTGAGGGCGCCGTCGAATTCTTTTTGCGTTGTATAGAAGTGCAGGATGCCTTGCGTGCGCTGGTCATAGCTCAGGCCGGTGTCTCGACGCAATTGCTGCAACATTTCCCGGCTGTATGTACCGAGACGAACGATCTGTTCGATGTTGTGGCGGGTGCGCGCGGGGGTGCATTCGCGCAAAAACTGCAGGCCCCAGAGCCATTGGCGCATGTCGGCGCGGATGCGGAACAGCAGCGGCGCATCTTCCTTGCCGAGCCATTGCAGCACCTTCAGCGGCGCGCTCGGATTGGCCCACGGTTCGGCATGGCTGACCGAGATCTGGCCGCCGTTGGCGAAGCTGGTTTCGGCGGCCGGGGTGGCCTGCCGATCGATCACGGTCACCTCGTGACCGAGTTGCTGGAGGTAGTAGGCCGAAGTCACGCCGAGCAGGCCGGCGCCAAGAACGATCACACGCATTGCAAGTACCTTTGAGGTTGCAGCGCTTGAACGGCGGGCGTGGAGTGCTATTGAACCAATAGCAAGCAACCGGACGACCGATGTCCAAGTTGCCGCTCCCCCTGTCCTCGGTACCTGAGAGATTCACCCTGCTGCACCCGCAGCGGGTTTGCTCCTTCGGTGCGCCACATGGCGTGGCGGCTCTCCAGACGGCTGTATCGATGAGTGCAGTACTGACCCCTTGCCGATGTTCCTTGTTTGCACTTGGAACTTCGTCGGGCCGACCTGAGCGTTTATGGGAGTTTGCGCCTTCGGTAGGGCCTCTGTGAGGCCCGCTCTCCTGCAATTGTTTGTGATTGTAGGCGGGCCCCGCAAGCCGGCCAAGCCCTGTACATCGGCACTTCACACCGATGGGATAATTGACTGTTAATTTTCCGTAAAGCAAACTTTTTTCTACAGGCGAGGGACTCCATGATCCTGGTTACCGGCGGCGCAGGCTTCATTGGCGCCAATTTCGTGCTCGACTGGATCGCGCAGGGCGACGAGCCTGTCGTTAACCTCGACAAGCTGACCTACGCGGGCAACCTCGAGACCCTCGCATCGCTCAAGGGCAACGCGAACCATGTCTTCGTGCAAGGCGACATCGGTGACAGCGCACTGCTCGATCGCCTGCTGGCCGAACACAAACCGCGCGCAGTCGTGAACTTTGCCGCGGAATCGCACGTCGACCGCTCGATCCACGGCCCCGAAGACTTCGTGCAGACCAACGTGCTCGGCACCTTCCGTCTGCTCGAATCCGTGCGCGGTTACTGGCACGCCCTGCCGGCCGACCAGAAGGCGGCCTTCCGCTTCTTGCATGTGTCGACCGACGAGGTCTACGGCTCGCTTTCCAAGACCGACCCGGCCTTCACCGAAGAGAACAAGTACGAGCCCAACAGCCCGTACTCGGCCAGCAAGGCCGCCAGCGACCACCTCGTGCGCGCCTGGCACCACACCTACGGCCTGCCGGTGGTCACCACCAACTGCTCGAACAACTACGGCCCGTTCCACTTCCCCGAGAAGCTGATCCCGCTGATGATCGTCAACGCACTGGCCGGCAAGAACCTGCCCGTGTACGGCGACGGCATGCAGGTGCGCGACTGGCTCTACGTGAAGGACCACTGCAGCGCCATCCGCCGCGTGCTCGAAGCCGGCCGCCTCGGCGAGACCTACAACGTCGGTGGCTGGAACGAGAAGCCCAACATCGAGATCGTCAACACCGTGTGTGCGCTGCTCGACGAGCTGAGCCCCCGCGCCGACGGCAAGCCGTACAAGGAACAGATCACCTACGTCACGGACCGCCCGGGCCACGACCGCCGCTACGCCATCGACGCACGCAAGCTCGAGGCCGAGCTTGGCTGGAAGCCCGCCGAGACCTTCGACACCGGCATCCGCAAGACCGTCGAGTGGTACCTCGCGAATGGTGAGTGGGTGCGCAACGTGCAAAGCGGCGCGTACCGCGAGTGGGTCGAGAAGCAGTACGACGCCACGACGGCGAAGGCCGGCGCATGAAGCTGCTGCTGCTTGGCAAGGGCGGACAGGTCGGCTGGGAACTGCAGCGCAGCCTCGCGCCGCTCGGCGAACTGGTCGCGCTGGATTTCGACAGCACCGACTTCCACGCCGACTTCAGCCGTCCCGAGCAGCTGGCCGAGACGGTGCTGGCGGTGCGCCCTGACGTCATCGTCAATGCCGCCGCGCACACCGCCGTCGACAAGGCCGAGAGCGAGCCCGACTTCGCGCGCAAGCTCAACGCCACCTCGCCCGGCGTGGTGGCCGAGGCCGCGCAACAGATCGGCGCGCTGATGGTGCATTACTCCACCGACTACGTCTTCGACGGCAGCGGCACCAAGCCCTGGAAAGAAGACGACGCGACCGGCCCGCTCAGCGTGTACGGCCAGACCAAGCTCGAAGGCGAGCAACTGGTGGCACAGCATTGCGCGAAGCACCTGATCTTCCGCACCAGCTGGGTGTATGCGGCACGCGGCGGCAACTTCGCCAAGACCATGCTGCGCCTGGCCAAGGAGCGCGACAAGCTCACGGTGATCGACGACCAGTTCGGCGCCCCGACCGGCGCCGAACTGCTGGCCGACATCACCGCGCACGCCATCCGCGCCACCCTGCAAGACCCGACCAAGGCCGGGCTGTACCACGCCATCGCCGGCGGCGAGACCACGTGGCACGGCTACGCGCGCTTCGTGCTCGAGATGGCGCAGCAGGCTGGTGTCGAACTCAAGGCCGGCCCGCAGGCCGTGGAAGCCGTGCCCACCAGCGCCTTCCCGACGCCCGCGACACGCCCGCACAACTCGCGGCTCGACACCACCAAGCTGCAGACCACCTTCGGCCTGCGCCTGCCGCCCTGGCAGGAAGGCGTGGCGCGCATGCTGCGCGAGACGCTCTGACGACTGACTGATTTTTCCGGCCCCTACAGAAGAAAACCCCCATGACGCAACGCAAAGGCATCATCCTCGCCGGTGGCTCCGGCACCCGCCTGCACCCGGCCACGCTCGCCATGAGCAAGCAGCTGCTGCCGGTGTACGACAAGCCGATGATCTATTACCCGCTGAGCACGCTGATGCTCGGCGGCATGCGCGACATCCTGATCATCAGCACGCCGCAGGACACACCGCGCTTCCAGCAACTGTTGGGAGACGGCAGCCAGTGGGGCATGAACCTGCAGTACGCGGTGCAGCCGAGTCCCGATGGCCTGGCGCAGGCTTTCATCATCGGCGAGAAGTTCGTGGGCAATTCGCCGAGCGCGTTGGTGCTGGGGGACAACATCTTTTATGGGCATGACCTCGTGCATCTGCTGTCGGACGCCGATACCAAGCAGAGCGGCGCGACCGTGTTCGCGTACCACGTGCATGACCCCGAGCGCTACGGCGTGGTGGCTTTCGATGCCAAAGGCAAGGCCAGCAGCATCGAAGAGAAGCCCGTCAAGCCCAAGAGCAGCTACGCGGTGACCGGTCTGTATTTCTACGACAACCAGGTCGTCGACATCGCCAAGGCCGTGAAACCCAGTGCGCGCGGCGAACTGGAGATCACCGCGGTCAATCAGGCGTATCTGGACCGTGATCAGCTGAACGTGCAGATCATGCAGCGCGGCTATGCATGGCTCGATACGGGCACGCATGAGAGCCTGCTCGAAGCGGGGCAGTTCATTGCGACGCTGGAGCACCGGCAAGGGTTGAAGATCGCTTGCCCGGAGGAAATCGCGTGGCGACAAGGGTTCATCGACAAGGAACAACTGGCGCGACTGGCCTTGCCATTGCAGAAGAATGCTTACGGCAAGTACCTCAATCGGCTGCTTGCCGAAGAGCACTCATTCTGAATAACTGACACACAACAATTTCTTCGGTAGCACAAGCCATGCATGAATCAACTCAAACCCTGACGGGTCAAAAATACCTCGTAACCGGCGCAGGCGGGTTCATCGGCAGCCATCTTGTCGAGGCGCTGGTGCGCGCCGGCGCAGACGTCACTGCCATGGTTCGTTATGGTTCCGCATCGAGCTGGGGCAACCTGGAATTCGCGCCTGATGATGTGAAGGGTCAATTCCGTGTCGTGGCGGGCAACATCGACGACGGTGATTTCGTCATGCACGCCATGCAAGGCATTGACGTCGTCTGCCATCTGGCAGCCTTGATCGCCATTCCGTATTCGTACGTTGCGCCGCGCAGCTATGTGCGCACCAACGTCGAGGGAACGCTCAACGTCGTGGAGGCCGCGCGCCGGCTGTCGGTTCGTCGCGTCGTCCACACGAGCACCTCGGAGGTGTACGGCACCGCGGTGCGCGTTCCGATCGACGAAGAACATCCGCTGCAAGGGCAGTCGCCTTACTCGGCCTCGAAGATCGGGGCGGACAAGATTGCCGAGAGCTACTACCGCTCGTTCGATACTGGTGTCGTGACCTTGCGCCCGTTCAACACCTTCGGCCCGCGCCAGTCGGCCAGGGCGTTCATTCCGACGATCATCTCGCAGGCCCTGACGCAGGACGTGATCAAGCTCGGGTCGCTGACACCCGAGCGCGACATGACCTTCGTGACGGACACGGTCGCCGGTTTCGTCGCTGCTTCGGTGACGCCCGGCATCGAGGGGCAGACCATCAACCTGGGAACCGGTTCGACCTACACGATCGGCCACTTTGCCGAGCGCATCCTCAAGTTGATGGGCGTGGAAAAAGAGATCGTTGCGGACACCGCGCGCATGCGCCCCGACAAGAGCGAGGTCTTGAAGCTCGTCTCCGACAACGCACTGGCCGCGAAGTTGATGGGATGGTCGCCGCAAGTTGATCTGGATGAGGGATTGCGCCAGAGCATCGAATTCATCCGGCGCAACATCCACCTGTACCGCCCCGCGGTCTACACCGTCTAAGGGAGCACGCATCATGAAAGCAGTCGTCATGGCCGGCGGCAAGGGCACTCGCCTTCAGCCGTTCACCGCCTCGTTTCCCAAGCCGCTCATGCCCCTGGGGGACATGCCCGTGCTGGAGCTCCTGCTGCGGCAGCTTCGCCGTGCCGGCGTCGAGGAAGTCTTCCTTGCGGTCAACCATTTGCATCACCTGATCCGCGCGTTTTGCGGCGACGGTTCGCGATTCGGGCTGAAGATCGACTACAGCCTCGAGGACAGCCCTCTGGGCACGGCCGGCCCGCTTGGCGCACTGATCGACAAGGTCGGCGAGAACTTCATCGTCACCAACGGCGATCTGCTCACCACTTTCGACATCGGCCAACTGATCCGCACGCATGCCGAGCGGCAGTCGGATGCCACGATCTGCGTCTATGAAAGAGAGGTCAAGATCGATTTCGGGCTCATCCAGGTCGATGCGGAAATGAATCTCCAGGGCTACCTCGAGAAGCCCATGAGCAAGCACCTGGTCAGCATGGGCCTTTACATGCTCAATCGCGATGCGGTGAAGCCGCATGTCAGCGAGGGCGTTCACCTGGACATGCCGGACCTGTTGCTCAAGCTGAGCGCGGCCGGCAAGAAGGTGCGCTGCCATCAACAGCCCGAGAGCTTCTGGCTCGACATCGGTAGGCCGGATGACTATTCGACGGCGCAGAAGATGTTCGACGAGAGTCGCGAGCTTTTCCTGCCCGAGTAGCCCATGCGTGTGCTTGTCACCGGTGCCAGCGGATTCGTCGGGCGGGCGGTGCTTGAAGAACTGCGGGCGCGTGGCCTTGAAACCTTCGCCGTCAGCAGAACCGAACGGCCTGCTGTCGCAGGCGAAGCAAGGCGCGTGCTTTCCGATCCTGCCGATACGGCCGAGGTCCGCGATCTGCTCTCATCCATAGAGCCACAGTTCGTCGTGCATCTGGCGGGTGTTTCCTCCGCCCCCTCTTACAGCGAGCTCTACGAGGCCAATGTCGTCTTCGCGGCCAATCTGCTGGATGCCGCGCTCGCCATGTCGCGCAAGCCGCGCGTGCTCCTGGCGGGCAGCGCAGCCGAGTACGGGGCAGTGCCCGCCGCTCAGCAGCCCGTGCGCGAGGATGTGGCGTGCCGTCCCAACACGGCGTACGGTGCAAGCAAGCTGGCCCAGACGAGCCATGCCTTCGTCGCCGCTTCGCGCGGGCTGCCCGTGGTGGTGGCCCGACTGTTCAACCCCATCGGGCCTGGCATGCCGAAGTCTCTGGCCCTGGGAAGCTTTGCGCACCAGATCGCGTGCATGGGCGCGCGTGGCGGTGTGCTGGCAACCGGCGATCTCGATGTCGTGCGCGACTTCATGGATGTCCGGATCGCTGCGAAGCTTCTCGTCGATCTGTCCCTGGTGAGCGACACCTCTGCGCAGGTGGTGAACATCTGCAGCGGCGACGGACAACGTCTGCTTGACCTGACCCAGCGCTTGATCGCTGTCTCCGGCGTGCCGGTCGAGTTGCAGCACGATGAATCGCGACGCGGCAACAGCGATGTCAGGGCTTTTGTCGGCGATCCGTCCAGGCTGAAGGCACTGGGGCTTCACGCCGGGCCCTCCGACATGGACTCGGTTCTCGACGCGATCCTGCGCAGCGCGCGCGAAGAGATCTCCGCAACTTAGACCGAGGGCGTGCAAGGGACGTGTTCGGCCCGATGCCGGACAGCCTTTCGTTTTCTACTGGCAAACAACAAAAATGATCTGCAACGCGTGTTCCGGTACCAGCTTCAAGCCGTTCGCCATCCGGGCGGATGGCATGGAAATCAAGCGATGCAGCTATTGCGGCCTGGGTGTGATCGCCAACCTGCCTGAGAGCACGCAGGCGTACTACGACGACAACTACTACGTGAACGGCACGAGCAGCGGCTATGCGGACTACAACTTCATGGCCGAGCACGGACTGGGTTGGGCGGCTGCGCTGGTTCGGCTTCTGGCCGACCACGGAAAGATTCTCGACATAGGCTGCGCGGACGGCTACTTGCTGGACAAGTTCACAAGCGCTTTCGACAAATCCGGCATCGAAGTCAACGCCAAGGCCGCCGGGCAGGCGCGGGACAAGGGCATCCAGCTTCTTGGCAACGACCTGCTGGATTCGCAGCTGGTGCATGACCATCGCGCCGGGTTCGACGTGGTGACCGCGATCGCGGTCTTCGAGCATCTGCTCGATTTTCGCGGTGGATTCCACGCAGCCATCGAACTGCTGAAAGACGACGGGTTCCTGCTGTTCGAGGTACCTGTCATGTCGGCCGAGGCCAGCAACGCGGCATGGCTGAACAGTTCGCTGGAGCACATCTACTATCCGACCGAGGGGGCGATCCGCCACATCGTCGAAACGGAGCTCGGTGCTCATCTGATCGGTGCGGAAGTTCTCATCAAGGACTACGCTTCGACCTATGTCGGCATCGTCACGAAGAACGAACGCCAGGCTGCACGCGTCAAGGAAGTTTTTGAACGCGTGATGAGCGCCGACTTCGATGGCGCGACGGCCGAGGAAACCAAGGCCCTGACGCACCTGTACCTTCTGCATGCGGGCCAGGCGACCGAAGCCTCGGTGCGATCGCTCACGCGACTGGACGGCAGCGAGTTCACGCCGCCGCTGGTTGCGCGCATCGCCCAGCTCTGGTCGTTCGACCTGAAGCGGCTGCAATCCGGTGCCTGGCAACCGGTGAGTTTCGGGGCCGCGGGCCGCGAGGTCCAACGCCTGAAGGGCGAAGTCGAAGTGATCCTCGCCGATGCGCGTCTCAATGCGGCGCAGGCCACCGAGGCCATCAACTTCGAGATCAGGCGGGCCGCGGAGCGTGAGGGAGAAGCGGCGGCGCTTCGCAGGAAACTCGCCGAGGAGGCCGCGAAGACCGCCGCCATGGAACATCGGGCGCTGGAGGCTGCAGGTCGGCTGGAGGCCATGCAACAAACCATCGCATGGCGGGCCACGACGCCCATGCGTCGCTGGGCGACGAACAATCCCCGCGCGGCACGACGGGCAAAGCAAGTCGCAAAGCTGGCGTGGTGGACGCTTCGGGGTCGCATCTTCGATCACCTGCGGGAATTCAGGCGCCGGCGCGCGCTGGCCGGAGGCGGCGCCAGGAATCTGGAGGCCGCAAGGCGCACTGCGGCGGCGGTCCGTCTCCTCGCGCCGGCAGGCGTGGTGCCGGATGCCGTGAAACCGCCGAGCGGAGCGGACTGGCCATTGGATCGGCCGCTCGTCAGCATCGTGATTCCTTGCTTCAACTACGGCCATCTCGTGGGCGAGGCGATCCGCTCGGTCGAGGCGCAGACCTTCACCGACATCGAGATCATCGTGGTGGAGGGGGGCTCGAGTTCCCCCGAATCCCGCCAGCGCTTGATCGACGCCGTCTCCACGGCATCGCCCAAACTGCGGCTGCTGCTGCAGGACCAACCGTACCGTGCCGGCGCCAACCGCAACTTCGGCATCAGCCACGCCAGGGGCAAATACATCTGCTGCCTGGATGCCGATGACCGCATCGCGCCGACTTACATCGAGAAGGCTGTCTTCATGCTGGAGCACTCCGGCTACGGGGTGGTCTCGCCGGGGCTGCAATTTTTCGGCGACAGATCAGATGTTTGGACGCCGCACGAACGCCCGACCCTGGACATGCTGCTCGATGGCAACAATGCGCTCACTTGTGCCGTGTACAGCAAAGAGTTCTGGCGCAAGGCCGGCGGCTACCGGGACACGGACCCGACCACCGGCCATGTCCACGAGGACTGGTTGTTCTGGGTGCGCCTGGCGGCGCTCGGCGCGCGCTTCATCGGCATTCGCGAGCCGCTTTTCCACTATCGCAGCCATGGCAACACGCTGAGCAATAGAAGCGACGTGCTCGACAACGAAATCCAGAAGCTGCTGGTCCGCCGCTTCAACGACGACGTGCTGACGGAAGACGCGCTCCAGTCCGTGAGATCGGCAAGCGCTTCCCCACCGGTCCGTCCGCCGCAGTCATTTGCGGCCCGGCGAGATTTCCATGTTCAGGCGGCCACCGGCCCCACACTGTTGATTGCCTTGCCGTTTCTGGTTCTGGGCGGCGCCGAGCGTTTGTTGAGCGCCATCGTTGCGCAATTGGTGCGAAATGGGTGGCGCGTGGTGATCGTGACCACCGTGCCCGTGGGGCAAACCCACGGCGACACCACCTCCTGGTTCGAATCGGCAACGCCGGAAATATTCCATTTGCCGCGGTTTCTCGAAGCCGAATACTGGCGGGACTTTCTCGATCACCTGCTGCAATCCAGGGATGTCCAGATTCTCTGGGTGATCGGCAGTGCGTTTGCGTATGACTGCCTGCCCGCATGGAAGCTCAGGTATCCGCGCCTTGCCGTGGCCGACTTGCTTTTCAATACGGTGGGCCATACAGCCAACAACCGGCGGTATGCCGACTGCATCGACCTGACCTTCATTGAAAATACCGAAGTCCGGGAATGGTTGATCGCCGCAGGCGAATCGCCGGAGCGCATCAGCCTGGTGGAAAGCGGTGTCGATCTCGATCAAAACGCGCCGGCAGCCCCAGGGCAACTGTCCGTGATGGCCGGTGATATTCCTGAAGATGCGACAGTCGTCGGATTCTTTGGCCGTTGGTCCGAAGAAAAAGACCCTCTGGGCTTCGTCGAAATAGCAAAGCGAATTCCCAACGAATCGAACGTGGTGTTCCTGATGACCGGTACCGGGTCTCTCGAGCCAGAACTCAGGTTGGCCATTGCAGCGGCCAATTTTCCGCCGGGAAGATTCCTGTTGAAAGGGTCCGTACCGGATCTCAAGCCTTACCTCCAGGCGTGCGACATCCTGTGCCTGCCGTCACGGCTTGACGGGCGGCCGAACATCATCATGGAAGCATTGGCCAGCGGCGCGGCGGTGATCGCGTCCAGGGTGGGGGCGCTGCCGGACATGATCGAAGAAGGGCGGCAAGGCTATCTGTGCGCGCCCGGTGCGTACGATGAATTCGCTCGCAGGATTGAAGAGCTTGCGTCGGACAAGCAGAAGCTCCAAAACTTTCAATTGGCAGCCAGAGCCTTTGCGGAGAGTCGTTTCGACATTCAGGCAATGCTCCGGCAATATGAGGGCGAGCTGCGGCGCTTGATTGGACGGGGGTGAACCAGTCCAGCCAACTCCGCGCAATACCTGCGGGTGATCGCCGAAGCCTGCACCGTTGTTTTCCCGATCTCCTTGCATCGATACGCAGGCAAGGGGGTGACGCCGGGCAATCCAGTCGGGATTTTGGATAACAATGTCCTGATCGTGGCGCCGGGTTTGGCGGCGTGCATTTCTCTAACGATGAAGTATGAAGATATCTCCTACCAGCATTCCGGACGTCGTTGTCCTGGAGCCCAAAGTCTTCGGTGATGCCCGAGGCTTCTTCCTCGAGAGCTACAACGAGGAAGTGTTCCGGCGATCGACGGGTTCGGAGCTGACGTTCAAGCAGGACAACCATTCCCGCTCGTCGAAGGGCGTGTTGCGGGGGCTGCATTTCCAGGTCGAGCAGCCACAGGGCAAGCTGGTCCGCGTGGCGCGAGGCGCGGTGTTCGACGTCGCGGTCGACATCCGTCCCACGTCTGCGACTTTTGGACAATGGGTCGGTATCGAATTGAGCGAGGACAACAACCGGCAGCTCTGGATTCCTCCCGGCCTGGCGCATGGCTTCCTGGTGCTGAGCGAAAGCGCAGACTTTCTCTACAAGACCACCGAATACTATGCGCCCGCCCACGAGCGAAGCATTGCGTGGAACGACCCGGCGATCGGCATCGAGTGGCCACTGTTCGGGGCTTCCCCGGTTCTGTCGGCGAAAGACGCCGCCGCGCCGTCGCTTGCCGCCAGCCTTGCCGGAGACGGGCGTTGATTCTGGTCACTGGCGGGGCCGGATACATCGGGTCCCACACATGCATAGAGCTGGCGCGTGCCGGGCATGAATTCGTGGTGTTCGACAATTTCTCCAACAGCACCCCTGCCGTCCTGGCGCGCATGGAGCAAATCATCGGGCGGCCGGTGATCTGGCATGCGGGCGATGTCCGTGACCCAGCGGCATTGGACAAAGTCTTTGCAGGGCATCCGGTGTCCGCGGTCCTGCATTTCGCGGGGCTGAAGGCGGTGACCGAATCGATCAGCCAGCCGATCGACTACTTCGACCACAACGTGCACGGGTCCATTGCGCTCATGGGGGCAATGGCGCATGCGGGATGCAAGACCTTGGTCTTCTCGTCATCCGCAACGGTCTACGGGCCCGAGCAGCCGATGCCCGTTGCCGAGGATGCACCATGTGCGGTGAGCAATCCCTACGGGCGCACCAAGCTGGTTGTGGAAGACTTGCTGAATGAGCTGGGCCGCTCCGATCCGCAATGGCGCATTGCGACGCTCCGGTACTTCAACCCGACGGGGGCACACCCCAGTGCACTGATCGGCGAAAGCCCTTTGGGTACGCCCAGCAACTTGATGCCGCTGGTGTGCCAGGTGGCAGCGGGGATTCGTCCTTCGTTGCAGATCTTCGGTGACGATTACCCGAGCCCTGACGGAACCGGCGTGCGCGATTTCGTCCATGTCATGGATCTTGCAGAGGGCCACGTGGCTGCGCTCGATTTCCTTACGAAGAATCAGGCTCGCATCGTGGTCAATCTCGGAACGGGGCACGGAACCTCGGTGCTGGAAGTCATCCAGACGTTCGAACGGGTCAGTGGCCAGCGTGTCCCTTATGAAATCGTGGCGCGGCGGGATGCGGACATCGGCATCAGCTTTGCCGATGTGCGTCTTGCGCGCGAATTGCTGGGCTGGGTCGCCAAGCGCGATGTCGATGAGATGTGCCGCGATGCATGGCGGTGGCAGGCTGCGAACGGCAGCTGAAGAGAACAGGCGATCGCTCGCGGGCGAATCAGCCGATGTAAGACGATGAAAAAAATCCCGAAACGGGACGGGGGAGACGCAGTGTCTGATTCAATGTTGTCGACTGGCGCGACGGTGTGCGCCATTCCGGGTGTGTCTCCCGGCGGCGTGCGAGTTGGTCACGGTATTGCCGGCGAAATGCTGCTGTCGCACTCCGGCGTCGCCGGCGCTTTCAGGGAAGCTGAATGAGCCGTCTCGTGTTCGTTTCCACGGAGCTGGCTCCGTACACGCCCGGGGCCGTCGGCCGGGTGATGCTCAACATGCTGCGCGCGCTCGACGAAGCAGACCGCATGCGCACGACCCTGGTGATGGTCGATGCCGCCGTTGACGCCATGGCGTTCAAAGCCGCGTTCCCTCATGTGGAATTGGTCGAGGTCGACACCCGGGCGCCCCAGGCTCGCTTCACCGATTCGCGCCACCACCCACCCGCCTCGGCGTACTCGAACACGCTGTGGCACTGGCGCTCGGCTTGCGTCTTCAGAGCCCTGGCCGAATTGAGCAAGAGCGGACCCATCGATTACCTGGAGTTTCCGGATCTCGGGGGGCTGGCATTCTGTACCTTGCAGGAGTGTCGGCTCCAGGGCTTTCTGCCTGATGCCATCGTGGCCGTTCGTCTTCACGGATCGCACACCGCCCTCCTGCACGCTGAAGCGAGACCGCTCGCGATCGCAGATCTCAACTTGAGCGACCTCGAGCGCAAATGCCTGCGCGATTGCGATTACGTCATTGCGTCCAGCCTCGCGGTGAGCGAGGCCGTGCGCGACATCTTCGATTTTCCGGCGCAGGAATGGGAGCCTCGGGTGCTCTGCCATGTGCCGTTCGATGGGATGTCGCTCGTCACGGATACGGTGCCCGCGTCATCTGGCCAAGCCGTGGTCTTCGCCTCCGAATTCCAGCGGTCGGGGCGCCCCGATCTCTTTGTGCGCGGCGTCGTCGGCCTGATGCGCAACTGCCCGCAGTACACCGGCACGATGACGCTGGATGCGCGCAGCACCGACGAGGCCTATCGTGCGCAGATCGAACGGCTGGTTCCGCCGACGCTTGTCGAGCGTGCCGTTTTTCTGGCGCACGCGGAGCAGCAGGTGTTCGACGCGCTCGCCGCAAATGCGACGGTCGTGTTCCCCGGCACCTTCGAGGCTGCGGCCACGGCTGCGCTGAACGTGTCACTTCAGGGGGGGCGCGTGATCCTGAACAAGGCGAATCCCGCGTTCGGCGAAGGCACGCCTTGGCTTGACGGGATCAACTGCCTGACGTTCGACGGAACGCCCACGGGACTGGTCGAGGTGCTGGAACGCAACTTCGTCCGCAATGAGAAACTGGTGCCGGTGCGCCATCCGGAAAGTCCGTGGCCATGGCTCAACGCTGCGAAGCGAAAGCGGGCGTGGCGGGCATTGGGTGAACAACTCCCCCTGGTCTCGGTCGTGGTGCCTCACTACAACCTCGGGGGCTACTTGCCCGCGACACTCGAGAACCTGATCGGGCAGAACTACGGGAACATCGAAATCCTCGTGGTGGACGACGCGTCGACGGACGCACAGAGCGTGTTCGGGATCGAGGAACTCGCACGCAGCGCGGACCCCCGCATCAAGGTGATCCGACTGGCTGCGAATGTCGGGCTGGCGGGCGCGCGCAATGTCGGCGTTCGTCATGCGACCGGACCGTACGTGCTGACACTCGACGCCGATGACCTGATCCATCCGCGTTTTCTCGAGGTCGGCGTGGCCGCGCTGGAGAACAACGCGGAGTTCGATATCCTCGTGACGCCGGCGGGTTATTTCATCGATGGAGACGTGCCGCCTGTGGTCGGAACGGTGGTTACTCCCTGCCGTGACTACGCCATGTTTTCCGGTGAAGCCGTTGTCGCCGGATTGCTCGAGAACAGGTTTTCCACCGCAACTGCGCTTTTCAGGCGCTCGGCGATGGAACGGTTTCCCTATCTTGAGAGCTTGAGCTGCTACGAGGACTGGTCGCTCTTCATGAGGATGTGCGATGCGGGCCTGCGGTTCATCGTTACCACGGACGCCTTCTTCTTCTACAGGAAGCGGCGCAATTCGATGGTGCACACGCCGCGCGATCTTGCCCGCAGGCGCATCGAATACAGCGACCTGCTGCGAACAAGTGCCCCTGCATCGCTCAGGCAAAAATCCAGGCAGCTTTTGGTGGGCCTTGGCTCAGCGGTCGCCGGCAACCAGTCGGAGGCTGTCGATGACTCCGTGGTCGCGCCTCCCAGGATGGAGCCCACGGCGGAAGAACTCATCAGCGGGCTCTTTGGATCCGGAGGGCAGTACGACGAGCAGATTGTTTTCGCGAGCCTCAAGGCTTCGCGTTGGCTCGAGCGCAACGCGCCTTGGATCATTCGGGGTGGCGTGTTGGCTGCCCGCTGGACCTGGCAGGCTTATCGCTTCGTTCGCCGCAAATGATGAAAATTCGACTCATCGATTCAGGCAATGGATACGCCATCCTGAATCGGCTGAATAAAAAATTCCAATGCATTTAGCCAAAATTCATGGAAAAGCTGATTTGTATTTCGTCGATTAATTTCGCCTGATGAAAACAGAAAAAAACAAAATTGAAAGCTTGCTCGAATCAGGGCATTTGAAGCTGTTGCTCATATTCTTCGGCATCGCTTTGATCGCAAGAGGCGGCGTCCTTGGCCGAGGTTTTGCCGTAGATGATTACTCGTTTGGGCAAGGATTCTCAACGAGTGAGTTCGATGTTTTTCTTGCGCAAGGGCGTTTTTTTCTGGCGGCAATCGACGGGGCTATACACGCCTTGGGCGTAAACATAGCCGATATCTATGTTTCCCTGGGATTTCTCTCGCTGCTACTGCAAGCCGGATTGGTTTTGGCGGTGTTGAGGTTTGTTGGAGCGGCTGACAGGCCTGGTGCCGTCATTGCGGGCGCGCTGATGGTGGCGCACCCATACCTTGCTGAAATACTTACCTTCCGCATGGTGCTTCCAGGCTATTGCGTTGGAGCGCTGCTTACGATCATTGCGCTTGAAGCATTGTCGCAAGATGCCGAAAAGAAAAAAAGAAACCTTCTGGTCTCTCTCGCCGCGACGGTGGGAATGCTTTTTGTTTATCAGGGTTTTTTGAATTATTTTTCAATCGCATTGATTTTTTCGTTTTTGTTTGGCGAGGTTTTTAAAAATACATCAGCATCGGATGGCCGACTCATCGATGACCATCGCAGGCGGGCCTTGAATCTGTTGCTCGTGTGCGTGGTTTCTGTCGCGATTTTCCTGGTGATCGTGACCATTTCCAAGCGGCTCGGCCTTATCAGCCTGACGAGTCGCGCGGAATTTATAAAATTGCATGAAGTGCCCGAGAGAATTTCTCAGGTTGCCGAATTGATCGCAAAGATATATTGGCTCGGAGAGCCGATGGGGGCTCACTGGGTGAAAGTTATCATTGCTATGATGCTTGTCATTGCTGGTCTTGCGGTGTGTGTTGAAATTTTTCAAAGCCCGGGAGAAGGCGGGTCTCGAATTAAAAAGATGGCATTTTTGCTTGCAGCCCCTTTGCTTGTGTTGGCTACGGTTGGCGTCATTCTCCCTTTCAAGGATTGGTGGCCAGTGCCAAGAGTGCTTTCGCAGACGTCGCTGATCATCGGATTAATTTTCTTGCTCGCATATTCGATATTGCGCCGAAGGCTGGTGAAAATGCCTGCGGCCGCGTTCATGGTGGTCCCCGCTGTTCTTCTCGTGTCTTTTGTTTTCAAGAGCAATCAAGTCTTCGCCGATCAGCAACGCCTGAATTCGTGGGACAAGATGAAAGTCAATCGAATTGTTGCTCGCCTTGAGCAAAATGCTGACTTTCAAAAGATAGAATATGTTTTCTTTAGTGGCGGTAGATGGAGCTATCCGGCAGGGCTGGATACTGTTCAAGGCGACATGAATGTGTCCGCGCTTTACCCGGCTTATTCAAAAATGCCATTGCTGCTGGAGGTTTCTGGATATAAATTCAAGCTGGCGGTTGGCGAGCAGGTGGTCCTTGGTGAAAATTTCTGCAAAACTGCAACAGCCTGGCCAAGCGAGGGGTCGATTTCTGTAATTGGAAATCTGGCGGCAATTTGTTTGGGAGGATGAATTTCTGACCTCCTCTTTGCCCTCTTGGGATGCCGGGCTGAAATGAATCGGCCGATAATTAAAAGTGTGATGCATTGCAATGAATGACGCTCAAAGAGTATCCGTCGTAATCCCCGTTTATGCGGGAGAGCAGACGCTTACCGCCCTTGTCGCTGAAATTGAAAAATTTACTTTGCCTCGCACAACAGCCGAGGGAGTCGAATTTTTTGTGTGCGAAATATTACTCGTCCATGATTGCGGCCCAGATCGTTCGGACGTCGTGATCGCCGCGCTCTCGGAGAAATATTCTTTCGTTCACCCGGTATGGCTGTCCCGCAATTACGGGCAGCACGCCGCGACGATGGCTGGCATGGCGAGTGCAACGGGCGACTGGGTGGTGACCATGGATGAAGATGGGCAACAGGATCCAGAAAGCATCCAGGCTCTGCTCGATCAAGCGCTGCGAGAAGGCTTGCAGCTTGTTTATGCCCAGCCTACAAATCCGGCCCCGCACGGGCTCGTTAGAAATTTTTTCAGTAGAGCCGCCAAAATCATAAGCATGCGGCTTCTGGGTAACGCATCCATTGGTCGTTTCAACAGCTTCAGGTTGATCGACGGAGAAATAGCGCGTACCTTGTCGGCGTATTGCGGAAATGGTGTATACCTTGACGTCGGACTCTTCTGGATAACTGGCCGAATTGGGCATTGCCCGCTCCAACTCAGAGAAGAGTTTGGCCGACCATCGGGCTATTCATTTCTTTCACTCGTCAAACATTTCTGGAGCCTGGTTTTGACGACCGGAACCCGGCCGCTCCGACTGATCACGATCGTTGGGGCCTTTTCAATACTCTTTGCTATTGGCTTTGCGCTCTATGCCCTGTATGAAAAATACACGGGACAAGTTCCCGTGGAGGGTTGGGCATCGCTGGCGGTCGTGGTGGCTTTTTTCTCAGGAGTCATCCTCACAGCACTCGGAGTCATTGCGGAATATTTAGCGGTGACGATGGGGATCGCAATGGGCAAGCCGCTCTACGTGGTCAGTTCCAAGCCGACCCGGTCGAACCGTTCATGACACTGGCTTGGGTCCTGGGTGCGCGAGGTCTGCTGGGATCGGCTTTGTGTCGGGCGCTCTCACTTCGCGGTGTGAGGCCATTTGCGCCCTCGGAAAAATTTCAATGGACCAATGAATCGAGTCTGCGGTCGCAGATTGAATCGGCTGTCCGTGAATTTTCCGCCCATGCGAGTCAGGCGAACCACTGGGAAATCTATTGGGCCGCAGGCGTGGGGACCATGGGGAGCTCCGAAGAAGCACTTGGACCGGAGACCCGTGCCCTGGCTTGGCTGTTGGAATTGATCCAATCGGACACCCGGCTCGTCGCCATGCCCGGCAAACTCGTTTTCTCTAGCTCTGCGGGAGCGATCTACGCGGCTTGCTCGGACGAAGTGATCACAGAGCGCTCCTTGCCAGCGCCTAACAGCGCATACGGCCGGGAGAAGCTGAGTCAAGAAGATTTGCTGCGATCATTTTGCGCTGCGAATCCAGCGATGACGGTGCTCCTTGCCCGCATATCCACACTCTATGGTGCGGGTCAGGCAACGGGAAAACCGCAGGGGCTGTTGACGCATGTCGCACGCAGCATCGTTCGAAACAAGCCGGTAAAAATTTATGTTCCGATCGACACCATTCGTGACTATATCGCGGTCGACGATGCGGCAATGGAGTTAATTTCAGTGCTTGACGAATTGAATTCAAGCCGCGGTTTATCCGTGAAAATTATTGCCTCGGAGCGCCCGGTGACGATCGCTGAAATAATTTCCATATTCAAGAGGGTTGCAAAAAAGTCACCGAAAATCACGACCGGAATCAGTGGTTCATCGAAGCTATTTTCGCGGCGCGTTCAGTTTCGCTCCATTGTTCCGAGCGGGCCACGCAGGCGAAAATTTCGCAGTCTCACGGTGGGCATTGCGCAATTGCTCGGTGCCGAGCGGTGTGCGCATGCAAATCCTCGCCGCCAATCAAATTCGGGCTGATCTCGTGAACTTGTTGAAAATGAAGAGAGATGAAATTTTCTCCTCTCAATTCATTCGATTTCTCGTTGTGGGTGTTATAAATACCCTGAGCGGGTTGTCGATAATATTTGCTGCGAAGTATTTCTTCCATGCGGGGGATGTCGTCGCGAATCTCATAGGCTATGGCGTTGGGTTGTGCATAAGTTTCAATCTCAACAGCCGATGGACGTTTGCGTATGAGGGGCGGCAACTGACTGCGGTAGTGAAATTCATTCTTGCTACTGCAGTTGCCTACGGCGCAAATCTCCTGACAGTCATTGTTGCAATAGAACACCTCGGGTTGAATAGCTATCTTGGGCAGGCAATGGGCATGCCTGCGTACACAGTTACAGCTTATCTGGCGAGCAGGTATATCGTGTTTCGCCCGACCCGTTCGTGACCCGGAGCGGTTGCTGCTGGGACACAGGTCAATCGGAATTGTTTTTCATCGGTGTGCTGCTGGTGGCTGCGGGTGTCACAGGTATGAAATGTCAACCGTATACTCGCCCGACTTGCTTCGGCGCGGGACACCTTTCTTCTGACTTACCACACCGTTGCACATGACTCTTTTTATCTATGGGGCCGGCGGACTGGGACGCGAAGTGCTGTCCGCCCTGCAAGCATGTGGGGAGCGCGTGTCCGGCTTCATGGTTGATCCGGGCTTCTCGACGGCGGATATCCAGGGTCTGCAAGTGCGAGCCGAGCGTCTGGAGGCTTTGTCGGACCCTGCCGCGCGCTTCGTCCTGGCGGTCGGGGATGGCAGGGCGCGTCAACGTGCAGCGCTGTCGCTGGGTACCGGCACTGAGTTTGTCACGGTGCGGCATCCGGCCGCAGTGATCGGCTCCTGCGTTTCAATCGGCGAAGGAACCATGGTCATCGGCCTGTGCAGCATCACGACGGATGTCTCGATCGGGTCCCACGGGCTGATCAATCCCGGTTGCACGATCGCCCATGACTGTGTGCTTGAGGACTTCGTCAATCTCGGGCCTTCGTGCGCTCTTGCGGGGCGCGTCACGATTCAAGAGGGCGCCAATCTGGGCGTGGGCGTCTCGGTCGCGCCAGGCGTCGTGATCGGTGCCTGGTCGACGGTGGGTGCTGGCGCGGTGGTGATACGGGACGTCGAGCCCGGATCGACCGTCGTTGGCGTTCCGGCGCGCCCCATTCGGCACAGGGGTGACCCTGACCCTGCGGTTCTCTCTTCGACCTAGTCTTTTATCGCCCCACTGCTCAGATGCCTCAAGCCATGCCCAATCAAGAACGCGACGCTTCCCCAGCGACGATCAAGGTTCTGCGACCGAAACTGCCGACGTCAGCTGAACTCCTCCCTTACCTGGAGCGCATCGACAGCTCCCGCACATACAGCAACTACGGGCCACTCAATGGGGAGTTCGCGCGCCGTCTCGGCGACCTGGTCGGAGGAAGTCACACGACGCTGACCTCCAATGGAACCACCGCAATCGAGCTTGCGCTGAGGTTGCGCTGCGACCAAGGCGGTCATTGCCTGATGCCGGCATTCACCTTCATCGCCAGCGCGCACGCGGTGTGCAATGCCGGGCTGACGCCGTACCTGCTTGAAGCAGACCCCGACTCCCTGGCGCTCACGCCCGAAATCGCGACCGCAGCGCTGAACTCGGTGCCCGGTCCGGTCGCGGCCGTGCTGGTCGTCAGTGCCTTCGGCGCACCACCGGACTTCGCCGCGTGGGCCGACTTTGAGGCGCGGCATGGGATTCCCGTCGTGTTCGATGCGGCGGCGGCATTGACCTCGCTCTCCGGTATCGGCCAGCAACCCGTGTGCGTGAGCCTGCATGCCACCAAGACGCTGGGCATCGGCGAAGGTGGCGCCATCTTCTGTGCCGACCGGACGTTGATGGAGCGCGCAACGGCCCTGACGGGTTTCGGATTCGTCGGCCATGAGCGCCTGTCGTCACTGCGCGCGGGCAACTATCGCATTTCCGAATACTCGGCAGCGGTGGGTCTTGCCGGGCTGGACGGGCTGTCGACGCGTATCCAGGAGATGCGTGAATTGACGGCCGCGTATGCGAGTCGACTGGAAGGAAAAGCGGTGCAGCTCCAGCGCGGCGTCGGAATCGATTGGGTCACCATGACACTGAACGTGATTGTTCCGGCTGCGGATGTTGCCGCGACCCTGGGGCGGCTCGACGATGCCAAAGTCGAGTGGCGCCGCTGGTGGGGCCTGGGTTGCCACAAGCATCCGGCGTTCAAGGATGTGCCGATGTCCGATTTGTCGATCACCGATGCCCTCGCGCCCCGTGTCATCGGCTTGCCTTTCCATGCCGACCTGTCGCCAGGTGACCTGGACCGCGTCACCGGTTGCCTCCAATGAGCACGAGCCCGCTTCTTTCGTACATCGTTCTTTCGTACAACTACGAGCGCTACATAGGCAAGACATTGCGCAGCATCCTGGACCAGACGGTGCAGGACTTCGAGATCGTGGTCGTGGACGACGGATCCATCGACAACTCGGTGGCCATCGTTTCCTCCTTTGAAGACCCGCGCATCAGACTGTTCGTCAATGAGAAAAACCTGGGCGGCGCGGCGAGCTACAACCGGGCGGTTCAAGAAGCGCGCGGCGAGTGGTTGGTCAACCTGGATGCGGACGATTGGGTCGATCCGCGAAAGGCTGAAATCCAGTTGGAAGCGGCTGCCCGGAATCCACAACTCGATGTCATTGGCACCTATGTCGAGATCTATGACGAGAATGACAATCGACATCCGTCGGCCGATGCGATGGAGGCGGGATACAACCAGCCGCGCGACCTGAATCTGGTCGACACCTGGATCGGTGCCAACCATCTGTGTCGGTCCTCCACCATGGTGCGCGCTTCCGCGCACAAGCGAATCGGGTTGGATGATCCGCTGATGGTCCGTGCGCCAGACTACGAGCTGTGGACGCGCGCGTTGCAGCACGGATGCAAGTTCGCCATCATTCCGCAGCGCCTGACTTCTATTCGTGCGCACTCGCGCGGCGTGACACATGGTGACCCGGTCGGCACGCTGCTCGAGGTCAGCTACGCGATGCAACGCAACCTGGTGCCTCTTGCCGAAGCCCGTTCGCTGCTCCTCTCCATCACTCGAATGGCTGCATGGACATGTCGCCACCCAGCGCTGAGCCAGTTGCCGCCATTGCAGGCACACAGGCTGATTGGCGCGATGATGCAATCGACAGCGGCTTCAGATTTCCAGCATTTCCTCGCCATGCTGGGAAACTACAGTGACCATCCTGAGCTCGCCGAAGTCGGTCGACGCTCCTTCGCATTCGTGGGGCCGAGCGCCGATGCCTATCAGGATGTCGACAAACTTCACAGTGACATCCGGGCCTATATCGGGGCGAGGGACTACTTCAAAGGGGAGTGCGAGAACTGGGAGCGCGCCTATCGCACGCTTCAAGCCGAGCACCAAGCGCTCAACGAAGCTCTGGCCTCACGCGGTTCACTCTCTCTTCCCCGGCGTGCTTGGTCGCGTCTTATCCGTACCCTGACCAAATGAACTCGCCCCGTATCCTGGCGCTGCTCCCTTTCCTGGTGAAGGGGGCTCTCTCGATTGCGATCTTCCGTGCGCTCCGAGCGCGCGGAGTCGAAATCACGGTTGCCTATTGCGGCGATGCCTCGGCGGCCTACGAGCCCGATGCGTTGGAAGATTTCGCTTCGACCGGGCACCTTCTCGATCTGTCCGACATGAGCGCGGTGACCCGGTTCGATCTGGTTCAGGAACAGCTTGTCGATCGCAAGATCGATCTCGTGCTGCAGGTAGGCGCTACACAGCTGTATCACCTGCTTCCCTATTGGAAAGAGCGGTTGCCTGAGCTGCGGATCGCCGACATTCTTTACAACGAAATCGGCCATACGTTGAATCACTTCCTCTATGAAGGATGTTTCGACGCGGTGATCGTCGAGAGTGATTTCATGGGCGGTTTCATCAGACGTTCATCCCTCAGGCCTGATCCTCCCGTTGTCGTCGTACGCAGCGGTGTCGACCTGGACGAGTTTTCCCCTGCCGCCGCGCACAGCGGCACTGGACTCAAGGTCGGATATGTGGGCCGGATGTCAGACGAGAAGAATCCCGTCGGTTTCGTCGAGCTGGCGCGGCGGCTGGCGAGCCTCAACCCCGGGCTCGAGTTCGAAATGTTCGGTACGGGCCCCGATGCGGCCATGGTCAAGGAGCGTGTTGCAGCCAGTGGGATCACAGACAGGCTGAGATATCACGGCTTTATGGAGCACGCCAGAGATGCGTTGCACCAATTGGATGTACTCATCCTGCCGTCGAAGTTCGATGGCAGACCCGTTCTGGTCATGGAGGCGAATGCGTGTGGTATTCCCGTGATCGCAGCGCCGGTGGGCGGAATCCCTGAACTGGTGGCCGACGGGGTCAACGGCTTTCTGATGCACCCGACCGAAACCGAGCGCATTCATGGGTTGCTGTCCAGGTTGCAGGAGCAACCGCAGACACTCCAAGCGCTGAAGACCGCAGCGCGCACCCATGCGCTGGAGCATTTCAGCCGCGACAAGATGATCGAGGCGTATGCGGCCGCCTTTGCGAAAGTGGCCCTCGTTTGAAAGAGACGCACGACCGGTATCGCGAGCTTCGCTGTGACGCGCGTAGCAGCAAGCGCACGGGCCCAAACGATGCCGCAGCAACCCACCATTGAAAATCTCAGGGCACTGACCAGCCTGCGATTTTTTGCCGCAATGATGATTGTGGTCTTGCACGGGTCCAACAGTCTTGCCTGGCCATGGCTGCGCGGTGCGCCTTTGGCGCTTGCACAGGGCGTCAGTTTCTTCTTCGTCCTGTCCGGTTTCATCCTGACGCATGTCTACGCTGATCGCCCACCCGGGTCGATTTTGACGTTCATGCGCGCAAGGGTGGCGAGACTTTGGCCGGTGCACGTGGTCGGCATCGTCTTGCTGGTCGTCAGCGTGGCGCCAGACTCGATCACGTTCGACGGTCCCGGGATTTTCAACAAGTGGGTGGTGCTCGGCTTCAATGCCATCCTCGTGCACTCGGTTTTCCCCTTTCTGGCGTACACGTTCTCGTGGAACTCGGTGTCGTGGAGCATCTCGACAGAGATGTTCTTCTATCTGGCGTTTCCGTTTCTGCTGGTCAACATCGAGCGCACCTGGCACTGGAAGCTCTTGGGCGCCGCTCTGTTGGCGGCGGTTTTGATCGCAGCGCTTCGCATCGCGGCGGTACCGATCCAAAGCGATGACTTCAATCGATTCACTGCGGGCTATGCGACCTACCCGAGCCCATTGATGCGTGGGTTCGAGTTTGTGCTTGGCATGTCGACCAACGTGCTGTGGAGGAAGTATCTGAGCCCTCAGTCCAGATCGCTGTGGTGGTGGACGGCAGTCGAAGTGTTCGCACTCGCTGTCTTCGCATGGTGGATGTTGACGGGCTTCTACGTGGTGCAACGACAGTTCCCGAGCCCGTGGTTCAACCTGTTTTTTCAGCCGGCCGGATCGTGCTGGGCTTTTGCATTGGCGATCGGGTGTCTTGCCTCCGGTCGCGGCCTGGTCGGGCGATTGCTGTCCGTGCGCCCGCTCGTATTTCTTGGCGAGATCAGCTTCTCCATCTACATGCTGCATCTCATTCTGATCAAGGCATTCGTCACCACGTTCGCATGGCCGGGCGTCCCCGAAGTTGTCTACTTCAGTGTGCTCTTCGTGCTGGCGACGGCGGTCTATCTGCTCGTTGAAAAGCCTGCACAGCGGCTGCTGCGCGGTGGGAGCAAGGCCAAGACCTTGCATCCGCCGATTGCAGAGCGAGCGGCGGCAAAGTAGAGCGCCATCGACGCATGAGAGAAACCTACCTTGACGGCCTGCGCGGCTGGGCGGCACTCGTTGTCGTCCTGTGCCACGCGGGAGAGGTCTTCTGGCCAGCATGGCACCCCGGCTTCTTCCCTCTTCTCACCGACGGGTCATTCTCGGTGTTCATCTTTTTCGTTCTCTCCGGCTACGTGTTGAGCGTGGGATTCTTTCGGACAGGTGAGCGACGCGCGGTCGTCGACCTCGCGCTTCGACGCTATCCACGGCTCACTGTGCCGATCTTTGCGGCTTCGTGCCTGGCCATGGTGTTGATGGCGCTTGGCTGGATGCGCAACATCCCGGCGAGCAAAGTGGCAGGAAGCGAGGGCTGGCTGCCGATCGTCTATACCTTCACACCCACCGTGGCAGACGTGCTGCACTTTTCCTTCTGGAGGGTGTACGTCGACGGCTCGCCGGCAAGCTCTTACGATGCGCCACTTTGGACCATGCCCGTCGAGATGCAAGGCTCGATCCTTGTCTTTGCGGCGCTGCTTGTCATGGGGCAGGGGGGCGTGCTGCGAGGCGTCATTCATGTGGCGCTGCTCGCGATCACCGGATGGCTTGCATCTCCGTTCGTGGCGATGGCCGCAGGAGCCGCGATTGCGAATTTCACGCAACTCGACATGCATCGGAAGCTGGGCGAATCAAAAGCCGCGCCCGTGGTGTCGTGGGCTTTGCTGATCGGTGCGATCGTTTTCGCCGCGGCGCGGCCGAAGGACTTCGGGCCGGTATGGCTCACGCTATGCAGCGCCGGGCTGCTCTACAGCGTGTTGCTCAACCAAGGATTTCAGCGGGTACTTTCGTTGCCGATATCCCAGTGGCTCGGCCGGGTGTCCTTCTCGCTGTACCTGTTGCACGTTCTGGTGCTCTGCAGCTTCACATCGTGGGCTTATCTGGCGTTGGGTCGCGGAGAGAAGCTTTCGACCTCCGGGACCGCTGTGCTGCTGTGTGCAACGGTCGCCCTTTGCCTTGTCGCTGCCACCCTGTTTCATTCGGTGGAACGAGGGGGCATCGCGCTAGGGCGCCGCTTTTCACGGGCCTTCCTTCGCACCGTCTAGTCGCGGCGCGTCTTCGATTCGCGATGCGCCGCAGTCATCCAGGTGGTGCGCCCTGATCCGGAGCGGTCCTGGAGCTTCTCGACACGCCGTTCAGGATGGGTTCAACAGCGACTGCAACTGCTTGTACATCGCAGCGTTGGTCGCTTTCAGGTTTTCAGTGTCGTGATGCAGGCGATCCCACTCATGCTGCCAATTTTTCGCCTGTTGCTCATGCCATTTCGCACTTTCCAACGCACCTCCGGCGTTGTCTGCGACGACCCGGTCCGTGTGCCAGAGCTGCGTCAGGCGCTTCACCAGATTGAAGCTGTAGGCGTGCTTGACAAGCGTAGGCAGCGCCAGAACGCGGTCTGCAGTCACGTTGAATGAGTGGACGACGTTGTACGCAAGATTGATGCAGGTCTCCGCGTCGGAAAGGCCGGCAGGCGAAGGCTTTGTCATTGCCTCGAAAAGCTGGCTCACGCGAGAAAAAACCTGTGGATCACGGGCGGCAACGCCGATATAGGTCGAGCTGTACCCAGCGATATCGGACTCGAATCCCGTGAACTGATAGTTCGGGAATTCCTTGAACAAAGCCTCCAACCCCTTGACGGTGGGGTAGTACACATGCTCGTACGAGGATTCGAGCCAATCCTTGTTGTCCCTTGTGTACGACATCAGCGGAACCTCGAAGATGAGGACGCCGTCGGGTCGAAGGGATTGCAGGGAAACATCGAATGCGCCCCTGAAGTCGTTCACGTGCTCGAAGGTTGCGATCGACGTGATGAAGTCAAAACTGCCGTGCGTTCGATTGCTGACTGCGGGATCGAACACATCGGAGGCAATGACGGCCACGCCTCTCTTCTCGGCCACGCTGGCTGCGGCCGCATTGACCTCGATGCCGAAGCGTTCGTAGGCCCCGTTCAGGCTTTGGAGCAGGTGGCCGTTGGCACAGCCGATGTCCAGAATCCGGCCCGCGGGTGAGATCGCCTCCAGGACCAGCTTGACCCACAGAAGGCTGTGGTCCGCCGTGAACTCGTAGTCGTGGTACCCGACCTCGTCTGCGTTGCTCGCGCCGTAGTACGTGTCTTCATAGAAGACGCTCGTATCTTCGGGAACCACTTCGACGACCCCCATGTCGCAGTTCTCGCAGAACAGGACATTGCGCCCATCACCCCGTGTCAGTGACCGGCCCGCACGGACAGACGCGCAAACGTTGCATTTGAAATGCATATTCATTCAATCCTTGAGGGGCGCAATACGGGGGCAATCAGCATTTTTGTTGAATGTCCCGAGGCTTTGTGGAGGCCGAAGAGAACCAGGGCGCCGGAGGCCGTACCTTCAACTTTCGACGATTCGCCCGTGCTCCATGTGAATCACGCGATTGCACTCTTTGGCAATCAGGTCGGGCGAGTGCGATGCCAGCACCAGGATGCCCGACTTCGACACCACGTCGCGCATCCGCTTCTCGGCCTTCTCGGTGAATGCGGCGTCGCCCACCGACAGCCATTCGTCCATCAGCAGGATGTCGGCTTCGACGCTGGTCGAGATCGAGAACGCGAGCCGCATCATCATGCCGGTCGAGTAGGTGCGAACGGGCATGTTGACGTACTCGCCCAGCCCGCTGAACTCGCAGATCTCGGGCGTGAGCCGGTCGACCTCTTTCTTGCTCATGCCCATCACGAGGCCGCGCAGCATGATGTTCTCGATGCCGGTGGCGTCCATCTCGATGCCCAGCGCAGGGTCGATCAGGCTCGCGACGGAGCCCTGGCGCGTGAATTCGCCCGACGAAGGCTCGTAGACACCCGCCAGCGTGCGCAGCAGCGTGGACTTGCCTGCGCCGTTGTGGCCGATCAGCCCCAGCCGGTCGCCGCTCTTGAGTTCGAGGTTGAGGCCGCTGAGCGCCTGCACCACGGTGACCCCGGTTTCCTTGCCGAAGCGCCCGCCGGTGACGGACGCCGCCAGCGTCTTCTTGAGCGACACCGAGCCTGCCCCGTAGATGGGGAAGCTGACCGAAACGTTTTTAAGTGAAATGGATGCCATGGATCAGAGCCAGTAAACGACGCGGCGACGGTATTTGACGAACATCACGCTCGCGGCGGTCAGGCACAACACGGTCCACAGACCGATACCGATCCAGCTCTCGAGGTGGGCTACGCCGCCCATCAGCGGTGTGCGCAACAGGTCGAGCATCTGCGCGAAGGGGTTCCAAAGCACGTACTTGGCGCGGCCTGGGAGGTTCTCGGGGAGCCAGAACACGGGCGTGAGGAACATCAGCATCTGCATGACGCTGGTGATGATCTGGGTCACGTCGCGGTAGCGGGTGCAAATGAGGCCCAGCAGCAGGCCGAGCGCATGGGCGTTGACGACGAGGATCAGGAAGGCCGGAATGACCAGGAGCACCGACCATGACAGCGAGACACCGGCCCAGAGGGCGACGGGGATGTACAGCACGATCTGGTGGGCGAACTGGATCAGGTTGCGTCCCAGGCCTCGCCATACGAAGAGACTGACGGGAAAGTAGCCCTGCTTCAAATAGTTGGAGGCGCCGACAAAGGCGTTGCAGGCATCGGTGACGATGGCGGAGAAGAAACCCCAGAAGATCACGCCGAGCGCCAAGTGCGGGAAGAACTTGTCCAGCTGGGTGCCGAAGAGCGAGGCGTACAGCGGGCCCATGCCGCCGATCATGATGCCCATGCTCAGCGTGAGCCACAGCGGCCCCAACATGGAGCGGCGGTAGCGCAGCACGATGTCGAACCACGCCAGGGTCCACCAGATGTCGGTGCGGCGGGTGCCTTCCCACCAGTCGGCCAGGGCGCTTCGATGGAGATTGGAATGAACTTGGCTCATGCGTGTGCGTCAGTGTCTTTGTCTGCCATGCGGATGGTGATGTGCAGGGTCAGGTTCCCACCGCCGCGTGAAACGGCGATGAGCAAAAGCGCTTCGTGGCCGAGGGGGTCAAGCGGGATTTCTTGGAGGGCTATGGCCGGATGGGCCGGGACGGTGCTCGTGCGAGCCCGCGCATTTTATTCAGAGTATCAACTGAGAGATAATTTTACCGGCTCCGGTTCCCGTGCAATTCGTAACCATGGAAGAGCCCACCGCTCCCCCGATCGGCCGGGTTGTGGCTGCCATCGGCAGCATGCCCGACAGAAAAAACGATCAGCCCATGCGCAATTCCCGTCCCCTCGAAGTCTCCGTCGCCCTGTGCACCTACAACGGCGCCCGCTTTCTGCGCGAACAGGTGCGCAGCATCTGCCTGCAGACCTTGCCGCCGATCGAGATCGTGCTGTCCGACGACGCCTCGCGCGACGGCTCGGTCGAGGTCGTGCGCGCCGCGGTCGCCGAATGCGCGGCGGAGCGCCCCGGGCCGCCCATCGCCTTGCGGGTCTTCGAGAACCCCGTGGCCCTGCGGGTCGTCAAGAATTTCGAGCAGGCCATCTCGGCCTGCACCGGCGACCTGATCGCGTTGAGCGACCAGGACGACGTGTGGGTGCCCGACCGGCTCGAGCGGATGGTGGCGCCTTTCGTGCAGGACGACAACCTGTGGCTGCTGCACACCGATGCGCGCCTGGTGGATTCGCAAGGCCGCGATCTGGGCAACACGCTGTTCCATGCGCTGGAGGTCACGCCGTCCGAAATCGAGCGGATTCACACCGGCCGGGCCTTCGACGTGTTTCTGCGCCGCAACCTCGTGACCGGCGCCACCACGGTTTTCCGTCGTGCGCTGCTCGCCGATGCGCTGCCGCTGCCTGTCGAGTGGGTGCACGATGAGTGGTTGGCCATCGTCGCGTCGACGACGGCGCGGGTCGACCTGCTGGAAGCGCCGCTCATCGAATACCGCCAGCACGAGTCCAACCAGATCGGCGCCCGCCGCGACACCTACAAGGAAAAGGTGCGCAAGGCGCTGGCCTCGCGCGGCAACACGCACGTCGAGCGCGCGATCAAGGCCGAGCTGTTGCTGGAGCGTTTGCTCCAGCTGGGCGACCGCGTGTCCCCCGAAATCCTCGACAAGGTGCGCAGCAAGATCGTGCACCAGCGCTTTCGCGCCGCCTTGCCCGCCTCGCGCCTGGCCCGGTGCGTGCCGATCCTGCGTGAGGCCATGACCGGCCGCTACGACAAGTTCGGCCGCGGGGTGCGCGGCGTGGTCCGCGATCTTTTCGAATCTGTCTGACACCAAAAGAATGAATTCCACCCTCACCCCCATGAACTCTCCCCGGCCCAGCGAGCCGCCGGCCTGGCCGAGCGTTGTGGTCATCATTCCGTTCTACAACGGCGCCGATTTCATCGAGCGCTCGGTGCGCAGCGTGTTCGAGCAGTCGGTGCCCGCACACGAGGTGATCGTGGTCAACGACGGCTCCCGCCCCGAAGAGCGTGCCGCGCTCGACGGGCTGGCCGCCCGCTACCCGCTCCGCATCCTCGACAAGGAGAACGGCGGCCAGGGCTCGGCGCGCAACGCGGGCGTGGCAGCGTCGACCTCCGAGTACATCTGCTTCCTGGACCAGGACGACTTCTACCTGCCGAACCACATCGAGACGCTGGTGTCGTCGATCCCGGCGGACGACCGCCTGTTCGGCTACATCTACGCCGACCTGTACGAGGCGGACGGCGACGGCAACGTGATCCGCACGGGCGTCATCAAGGACCACGCGCAGCACCCGAAGCGCAGCATCTTCGACCTGCTGCGCTACGACATGTTCGTGCTGCCGTCGGCCGCACTCGTGAGCCGCAAGGCCTTCGACGCGGTGGGCGGCTTCGACTCGCAGTTCATGGGCTACGAGGACGACGACCTGTTCCTGCGCATCTTCCGCAAGGGCTACAGCAATCACTTCGTGGACAAGGCCGTGACGGTCTGGTGCATCCACACGGCCAGCACCTCGTTCGGCATCCGCATGGTGCGCAGCCGCTTCAAGTACTTCAAGAAGCTGCTGCAGATGTTCCCCGACGAGCACCAGCGTGGTCGCTACTACCTGCGCGAATACCTGATGCCGCGCTTCCAGCTGTTCTTCGTGAACGAGGCGATCGAGGCCATCAAGAAGGACGACCAGTACCGCGGCGAGATGACGGCGGTGCTCGACGACTACGCGGCCATCGTCTTTGCGAACCCGTATGTGGGCCGCAAGAAGAAGCTGCGTCTGTGGATCACGTTGTTCCTGCTGCGTCGCAGCACGCCGGGCATGGTGCGCTTCATCGGCGCGCTGACGAAGCTGCCGGGCATTCGCAGCCTGCGCAAGGTCTACAAGTCCTGATGCGCGCTGCGGCGGCCCGGAGGCCGCCGCAGCCTGACCCTCAGCGGGCCGGCGCCGGCGTTGCTGGTGTCGTCATCGCCGGGTCCATGTAGGTCGCGTGCTTGCGCACGTATTCGGCGCGCAGGTGGCCGGCGTCCTTGTAGATCGGCGTGGCGTCGGCATCGGCGCGGGTGCACCAGTCTTTTTTGCACAGGGTCGGAATCGGGTCGATCACGATGGCGCCGCTGCGCTGCGCAATCTGCCGCATGCGCTCGTGCAGCGCCTTCTGTTTCGGGTCCCAGGGGGCGGTGGGCGACATCTTGCCCACTTGCATGTCGCCCAGGCGCCCGCCCTTCACGAACTCTTCGGGGCCGAAGCCCTCGCCGACCGGGTTGTCCAGCAGCAGGTAGACCTGCTTGTGCTTGGACAGGGTGGTCAGCACGGTCTCGAGCATGTTGAGCGAGAAGTCCACGCCACCGCCGCCCATGAAGCGCCGCTTGTCCTTGCCGTCGAAGAAGTAGTAGCGGTCGGCGGATGCGTTCTCGGCGTTGGGCTTGCCGGTCTCGGAGAAGTAGCAGTTCCAGCAGCCGCCGAAGACGACGGCGTCGAACCGGTCGCTCATCGCCAGGCGCATGCCGCCGTCGCGGCGTTCGCCGCAGAGGTTGTTCTGCTCGTCGACCACGTTGGGAATCGGCGGGCAGGCGCCCCAGGTCACGAAGGAGAGCGCATCGAGCGTGCCCGGCGAGGTCTTGGCGAGCTCGACGGCGCGCGGTCCGTACTGTTCGACGTGGCTGTCACCGAAGAACAGCACCCGTCGCTTGCCTTGGCCGATCTGCTGCACCACCTCGCCGTCGACCTTGATCGGGCTCAGGCCGTCCGGGTAGGCCCAGTCCTTGGCGGCGGCGGCGGTCTTGTTGAAGTACGGATCGCTGTGGCGGCCCACGTAGTAACGGGTGGTTGCCAGCAGACCGAGCACGACGAAGCCGACCATCACGGCCACCAAGCCCGCCGTCACCGTCGGGTTCTCGCTGCGGCGCGTGTAGCGCTCGACAAAACGGTAGGTCAGCCAGGCGAGCACGAACGACGCCACCAGCATCAGCGCGCGGATGCCGTCCGATGGCAGCTTGCCTTCGAGGATGCGCGCGTAGGCCAGCAACGGCCAGTGCCAGAGGTAGAGCGGATAGCTGATCAGGCCGACCCACACCATCGGCTTCGAGGCCAGCACGTAGCGGTTCAGCACGCCGGTCGGCCCAGCGGCGATGCAGAAGAACGCGCCCAGCGCCGGCAGGATGGCCCAGAACCCCGGGAAGGCCTTGCCGCCGCGGATGTAGCACAGGCCCAGAATGATCAGCACGAGCCCGGCGATCGACTGCGCGTGGCGGCCCCAGCCCGGCTTCGGCGGCGGCCGGTGCAGCCGCGCGTAAGCCAGCATGCCGCCGATCATCAGTTCCCAGAAGCGAGACAGAGGTGAATAGAACGCGGCCGTGCGGTGGCTGTGGATGGTCGTCACGTTGAGCAGGAACGACATTGCCGCCACCGTGCCGAGCACCGTGAGCATGCGCCACTTGCGCTTCCAGGCCAGGCCCAGCAGCACGGGCCAGAAGATGTAGAACTGCTCTTCGATGGCCAGCGACCACAAGTGCAGCAGCGGCTTGGTCTCGGCCGCGTTGTCGAAGTAGCCCGCCTCGCTCCAGAAGGCGAAGTTCGAGACGAAGCCCGCGCCCGCGGCCACGTGCTTGCCCAGCTGTTCCCATTCGTGCGGCAGCAGCGAGAACCAGCCGAAGGCCATGGTGGCCAGCAGCACCAGCGCCAGCGCCGGAAAGATCCGCTTCACACGCCGCGCATAGAACTCGCGGTAGCTGAAACCATCGCCCTGGAAGCTGCCCAGGATGATGGTGGTGATCAGGAAGCCCGAGATGACGAAGAAGATGTCGACGCCGATGAAGCCGCCCTTGATCCACTGCGGGAACGCGTGGTAGCCGAGCACCGAAAGCACCGCGACGGCGCGCAGCCCGTCGATGTCCGGGCGGTATTTCGGGTGAACCAGGTGGGCGTGTTCGGGGAGGGAGGGCGGGCTGCTCGGTGTCGTCATCGTCGGTGTTGAAAGCGGCGCTTGCGGGCTTCGGTGCGGGGCTTTTCGGCCCCGATTGTCCCTGCAAACGTCGCGGCGCCTTTTTCAGGCGGTGGTGCGCTGCAGCCGCCAGTAGCGCCAAAAGGCCCCCGACAGCCACACCTTAAGCAGGCTGGTCACGTGCCAGTACAGGTACTTCTTGCTGCGGTGGCTGGCGCGCTGGGCGTCGTGGCGCGCGCGCAGGTCTTCGGCCACCTGGAGCTTCCAGCCGGCCAGCCGGGTGCGGGCGCAGATGTCGAAGTCTTCCCCGTACATGAAGAAGCGCTCGTCGAAACCGCCGATGCGGCGGTAGGCCTCGCTGCGGAACAGCATGAACAGGCCGGGAATCCAGGCCGGCACGGCCGGCGGCTGGTAGCCGGGCTTCTTGCGGCCCACGATCTCGAAGGGGGTCAACAGGTCGCGGTGCGGCTCGGGCACGGGGCGGCCCGACTCCAGGATGCGCGGCGTCATGAGGCCGGCATCGGGCGCGGCCTGGGCGAGCATCGGGGCCAGCACGTCGGTGTCGAAGCGGATGTCGGGGTTGAGCACCAGGAACCAGGGCGTGTCGCAGCGCGCAAAGGCCTGGTTGTGGTTGGCGCCGAAGCCCAGGGGCGCCGGGTTCTCGATCCGCTCGATGGCAAAGCCCCAGGGGCGTTCGGCGGTCAGGTCGGGCTCGGGAATGTTCAGCGTGAGCACGACCTTGGCGATCGAGGCGCGGCTGTAGCGGTCGAGCTGCTCGAGCAGCGGCAGCACCAGCGCAAGCTGGCCGTGACTCACGATCGACAGGGTGACCGGGGCTTGGGGTGAAGAAGGGGGCGTGGGCATGGTCTAATTTCGCTCGGGAATTCTAGGGTTCCCCCAACCCCACTCATGATTGCCCTGATCATCCTCAGTTTCTTCGTCTCCGCCATCGCGGTGCAGCTGTTCATGCGCCGCGCGCGCAGACACGCGCGCCGCTACGGCGCCGACATGCCCCAGCGTTTCCACAAGGGCCACGTGCCCCGTCTGGGTGGGGCCGGCATCATGCTCGGCATGAGTGCGGCCTGGCTGGGCGCCGGGCTCATCGAGCCGCTGAACATCGCCTGGCCGCTCAAGTCCTCGATGCTCACGCTGGTGTGCATCCTGCCCGCCGTGCTCGGCGGCATCGTCGAAGACGTGACCCAGCAGGTCAAGGTGCGCTACCGGTTGGGCCTGACCATCGGCTCGGCGCTCCTGGTGTGCTGGGTGCAGGGGCTGGGCGTGGCGCGCACGGGCTTCGAAACGCTCGACGGCTGGCTCGCGATGCTGCCGTATGCCTCGCTGGTCTTCGCGGCCCTGGCCATCGGCGGCCTGCCGCATGCCTTCAACATCATCGACGGCTACAACGGGCTGGCCGGCACCGTGGCCGTGCTCGTGTGCCTGGCCATCTCGCACGTCGCGCTGCAGCTGGGCGACCGGCAACTGGCCGCAATGGTGATCTGCCTGGTCGGCGCCACCTTCGGCTTCCTGGTCTGGAACTACCCGCGCGGCAAGATCTTCGCGGGCGACGGGGGCGCCTACGTCTGGGGCATGGTGATCGCCGTGGCCTGCGTGACGCTGGTGCAGCGCCACCGAGTGGTGTCGCCGTGGTTCCCGATGCTGCTCCTGATCTACCCGGTGTGGGAGACGCTGTTCTCCATCTACCGCAAGCTGGCCCGCGGCCAGTCGCCGGGCACGGCCGACGCACTGCACTTTCACCAGCTGATCTTCCGGCGCATCGTGCGCGTGGCCTTCGCGGACGACGAGGCGCGCCAGCTGCTGGCGCGCAACAACCGCACCTCGCCCTACCTGTGGATGTTCGCTGCGCTGTCGGTGGTGCCCGCGGTGCTGTTCTGGAACAACACCTTCGTGCTGATGCTGTTCTGCCTTCTGTTCGTCACGACCTACGTCGGGGCGTACCTGATGATCGTGCGCTTCAAGGTGCCGCGCTGGTTGCGGCCCTGACCGCCGGCGCACCCTTGTTGCGAGAATTCTTTCCTTCGTCCACCGCTTCGGAGCCTGACTGTCCATGACCGATCCCGTCCTCAACATTCCTCCGCGCGACAAGGCCGAGATCCTGGCCCAGGCGCTGCCGTACATCCGCAAGTTCCACGGCAAGACCATCGTCATCAAGTACGGCGGCAATGCCATGACCGACCCGGCGCTGCAGGCCGACTTCGCGGAAGACGTGGTGCTGCTCAAGCTGGTCGGCATGAACCCGGTGGTGGTGCACGGCGGCGGCCCGCAGATCGAGGCGGCGCTCAACAAGCTGGGCAAGAAGGGCAGCTTCATCCAGGGCATGCGCGTGACCGACGCCGAGACCATGGAAGTTGTCGAATGGGTGCTGGCCGGCGAGGTGCAGCAGGACATCGTGGGCCTGATCAACCAGGCCGGCGGCAAGGCCGTGGGCCTCACGGGGCGCGACGGCGGCCTCATTCGCGCGCAGAAGCTCAAGCTGGCCGACCGCACCGACCCCAACGTGCACCATGACGTGGGCCAAGTCGGCGACATCGTCTCCATCGACCCCAGCGTGGTCAAGGCGCTGCAGGACGACGCGTTCATTCCCGTCGTCAGCCCCATCGGCTTCGGCGAAGAAAACGAGAGCTACAACATCAACGCCGACGTCGTCGCCGGCAAGCTCGCCACCGTGCTCAAGGCCGAGAAGCTCATGCTCCTGACCAACACGCCCGGCGTGCTCGACAAGAACGGCAACCTGCTCACCAACCTGAGCGCGCGCGAAATCGACGAACTGTTCGCCGACGGCACCATCTCGGGCGGCATGCTGCCCAAGATCGAAGGCGCGCTCGACGCGGCCAAGAGCGGCGTGAACGCGGTGCACATCATCGACGGCCGCGTGCCGCACGCGATGCTGCTTGAGATCCTGACCGACCAGGCCTACGGCACGATGATCCGGGCGCGCTGAACGCCCTCGCGCGCCTTCGCCGACCCGAAGGCGCGCGCTCACTGCGCTGTGCGAGAATCAATTGATTACATCTTTGCACGCGCTCCCATGCAGAACGAAGAGACAGCTGCCCCCGGCGTAGAGACCCCGGCGGAAACCCCCGCCGCCGCACCCACGCGCAAGCGCCCCAAGCCGGGCGAGCGGCGCGTGCAGATCCTGCAGGCGCTGGCCGCCATGCTGGAGCAGCCCGGTGCCGAGCGGGTCACCACCGCCGCGCTCGCCGCGCGGCTCGAGGTGAGCGAGGCGGCCCTGTACCGCCACTTCGCGAGCAAGGCCCAGATGTTCGAGGGCCTCATCGATTTCATCGAGCAGAGCGTCTTCACGCTGGTCAACCAGATCCTCGAACGCGAAGGTGCCACCGGCAGCCAGCAGGCCGCCCGCATCCTCACGTTGCTCGTGCAGTTCGCCGAGCGCAACCCCGGCATGACGCGCGTCATGGTTGGCGACGCGCTGGTCTACGAAAACGAGCGCCTGCAGCAGCGCATGAACCAGTTCTTCGACAAGATCGAAGCCACGCTGCGCCAGGTGCTGCGCGGCGCGGCCGCTGCCGACGGCTCGGCCACGCCCAGCGTCGATGCCCAGGTGCGCGCCGCGGCGCTCACGGCCTTCGTGGTCGGGCAGCTCCAGCGCTTTGCGCGCTCGGGTTTCCGCCGCGCCCCTTCCGAACACCTGGAAGCCACGATCGCCCTGATCGTTTGACGTGACGGCAAGGCCGGCCGGCTTCGCAGCCGGTCCGCCGTCGCAACGCTGAACTCGACGCGGCCCCTTGCGGCGCGTACGATGAATTCCTCCCTTGCCGCCACGCGGTGCCGCGGTGACAAGCCCGTTTCGCATGACCTCTGGATCGGAGGTTCGCATGAGCGCTTGTCTTTCCCGCAGCCCGCGCGGCCATCGGCCTTCCGGGGCGCGCCATGTCTGACGCCGCCGCTGCCCGCCCGGCCCTTCTTCTGCACGTCGTCGCGCTCACCGCGGTCGCCATGGTCGCGTTCGCGGCCAACTCGCTGCTGTGCAGGCTCGCGCTGCAGCACGGCGGCATCGACCCCGCCAGCTTCGGCAGCATCCGGCTCGCGTCCGGGGCGATCACGCTCGCGCTCGTCGTGCGCTTCCGCGCGCAGCCGTCCGCCCTCGGGCGCACCGACTGGCTCCCCGCCGTCATGCTGTTCGCGTACGTCGCGTTCTTCTCCTTCGCCTACCTCAGCCTGTCCGCGGGCACGGGCGCGCTGATCCTGTTCGGCGCGGTGCAGCTCACGATGCTGGGCGCGGGCCTGGGCGGCGGCGAGCGCTTCGGGGTGCTCGCGTGGTTCGGCTTTGTCCTCGCGGCGGCCGGACTCGTCTACCTGGTGTCGCCGGGCGTTGCCGCGCCGCCGCTGCTCGGCGCCGTGCTGATGGCGGTGGCGGGCGTGGCGTGGGGCGTGTATTCGCTGCGCGGCCGCGGCGTGGCCGACCCGCTGGCCGCGACCGCGCGCAACTTCCTGCGCGCGGTGCCGATGGCCTTCGCGCTGAGCCTGGTGTTCGCCACGCGCGCGCATGCCGATGCGCGCGGCGTCGCGCTGGCCGTGGCTTCCGGCGCGCTGACTTCGGGGCTCGGCTACGTCGTCTGGTACGCGGCGCTGGGCCGCCTGTCGGCCTTGCGGGCGGCGACCGTGCAGCTGTCGGTGCCGCTGCTGGCGGCGTTCGGCGGCGTGCTGTTCTTGTCGGAGGCGATCACGCCGCGGCTGGCGCTCGCCTCGGTGGCGATCCTCGGCGGCATCGCGCTCGTGCTGAGCCAGAAGTCGCGCAACGCCGCCACGCGGCGTTAGGCGACCGTCACGCCCACCTTGGCGCCGGCGGCGACGATCTCGCCCCACGTCGCGTCATCGACCCACACGCCGTCACGCCGACGCGCCGCGCGCGCCTGGCGCTCCGGCTCGCCCGCGATCTGCACGGCGTCGAAGCCCTGGCCCGGCGGGCTTTGCCGCAGCCAGTCGATGAACTCGCGCGCCTCGTCGTCGAAGGCCTTCTGCGTGCCGAGCTTCACGGGGTCGATCAGCACCGTCAGCATGCCGTTGAGCACCGTGCGCGCCGTGTCCGCGGGCCGGTGCCAGGTGCCGCCGCCCGTGAGCGCGCCGCCCAGCAGCTCGCAGGCCACCGCCATGCCGTAGCCCTTGTGTTCGCCGAAGGTCATGAGCGCGCCGAACAGGCCGTTGCCCTGCGGCACGACGACCACGCCCGGGTCGTTGGTGGGCGCGCCGCGTTCGTCGATCAGGTAGCCGTCGGGCACCTGCTCGCCCTTGTTGTGGGCCACGCGCATCTTGCCCTGCGCCACGCGGCTGGTCGCGTAGTCGAGCACGAAGGGCTCGGCGCCCGCCAGCGGAATGCCGATGCAGCACGGGTTGGTGCCGAAGCGCCCGTCGCCGCCGCCCCACGGCGCCACCACGGGCCGCGAGAGCACGTTGACGAAGTGCATCGCCACCAGCCCTTGTGCCGTCGCCATCTCCGCGAAATGGCCGATGCGCCCCAGGTGGTGCGCGTTTGCGAGCGTGAAGATGCAGCTGCCGTGCTGCTTCGCGCGCGCAATGCCGAGCTCCATCGCCTGCACGCCGACGATCTGCCCGAAGCCGTGCTGGCCGTCCAGGCCCATCAGCGTGCCGATGTCGAGGTTGATCTTCACAGCCGCGTTGGGCTTCAGTCCACCCTCGGCCACCGCGTCGATGTAGCGCGGCAGCATTCCCACGCCGTGCGAATCGTGGCCGCTCAGGTTGGCCAGCACGAGATTGGCGGCCACCTGCTGCGCCTCGGCGGCGCTGCTGCCCGCGGCTTCGAGGATGCGTGCGACGTTGGCTTGCAGGCCGTCGGCCGGCAGAGTTCTGGACATGGATCAGGCTCCCTTCGCGTTCAAGGTGATGGCATAGAGCGACGTGGTCGCGCAGATGAAAAGCCGGTTGCGCTTGGGCCCGCCGAAGCAGACGTTCGCCACGCGCTCGGGCAGCAGGATCTTCCCGAGCAGCGTGCCGTCGGGGTGGTAAGCGTGCACGCCGTCGAGCGCGCTGGTCCAGAGGCGGCCTTCGGTGTCGAGGCGAAAGCCGTCGAACATGCCGCGCGTGCACTCGGCGAACACCTCACCGCCGCTCAGGCTGCGGCCGTCGACGCCCACCTTGAAGCGGCGGATGTGGCGCGGCCCGTCTGTCAGATGGCTCGCGCCGGTGTCGGCGATGTACAGCAGCGATTCGTCGGGCGAGAACGCCAGGCCGTTGGGCTTCACGAAGTCGTCGGCCACGCGCTCGACCGCGCCGCTCGCGGGGTCGATGCGGTAGACATGGCACGCGCCGATTTCGCTCTCTGCGCGCAGGCCTTCGTAGTCCGAGAGGATGCCGTAGCTCGGGTCGGTGAACCACACGCCGCCGTCCGAATGCACCACCACGTCGTTGGGCGAATTGAGCCGCTTGCCTTGCCAGTGCGAGGCCAGCACGGTGACCGATCCGTCGTGCTCGGTGCGCGTCACGCGCCGCGTGAGGTGCTCGCAGCTCACGAGCCGGCCTTCGCGGTCGACGGTATGGCCGTTGGCGTTGTTCGACGGTTCGCGAAAGATGCCGACCGTGCCGTTCACCTCGTCGTAGCGCAGCATGCGGTTGTTCGGAATGTCCGACCACAGCAGCGTGCGGTGCGCGCCGAACCACACCGGGCCCTCGCACCAGCGCGCGCCGGTCCACAGCCGCTCGACGCGCTCGGGACCTGGGATGCAGGCATTGAAGCGCGCATCCAGCCGCTCGAAGCCGGTGCCTTCCAGAAAGCCGAAGGGCTGGGGGGCCATGGCGTGTGCTTCGCTCACATCACCGCGCCGACCTGCCACGGCACGAACTCGTTCTGCCCGTAGCCGTGTTGCTCGCTCTTCGACTGCGCGCCCGACGCGGTGGCCAGCACCAGCTCGAAGATGCGCTGGCCCATCTCCTGGATCGAGGCTGTGCCGTCGACGATCTCGCCGCAGTTGATGTCCATGTCTTCTTCCTGCCGCTGCCACAGCGCCGAGTTGGTCGCGAGCTTGAGCGAAGGCGAGGGCGCGCAGCCGTAGGCCGAGCCGCGCCCTGTCGTGAAGCAGATCAGGTTCGCGCCGCCGGCCACCTGGCCCGTCGCGCTCACCGGGTCGTAGCCCGGCGTGTCCATGTAGACGAAGCCGTGCGCGGTCACGGGCTCGGCGTATTCGTACACCGCCTCGAGGTTGCTGGTGCCGCCCTTGGCGACCGCGCCCAGCGATTTCTCGAGGATGGTCGTGAGCCCGCCCGCCTTGTTGCCCGGCGAGGGGTTGTTGTTCATCTCGCCCTCGTTGATCTCGGTGTAATGCTCCCACCACTTGATGCGGTCCACGAGCTTCTGGCCCACCTCGCGCTTCACCGCACGGCGTGTCAGCAGGTGCTCGGCGCCGTACACCTCGGGCGTTTCGCTGAGGATGGCCGTGCCGCCGTGCGCCACCAGCAGGTCGACCGCCGCACCCAGCGCCGGGTTCGCGCTGATGCCCGAGTAGCCGTCGGAGCCGCCGCACTGCAGTCCGATGGTGATGTGCGCCGCGCTGCACGGCTCGCGCTTCACGGCGTTGGCGCGCGGCAGCATCTCGTTGATGAGCGCCACGCCTTTCTCCACCGTCTTGCGCGTGCCGCCCGTGTCCTGGATGTTGAAGGTGCGGAAGTTCTCGCCCTCGGCCAGATGCCCGGTCGCGAGCCAGGCGTTGATCTGATTGGCCTCGCAGCCGAGACCGACCACCAGCACGCCCGCGAAGTTCGGGTGCGTGGCATAGCCCGTGAGCGTGCGCTCCAGGATCTGCATGCCCATGCCCTGCGTGTCCATGCCGCAGCCTGTGCCGTGCGTCAGCGCGACGATGCCGTCGACATTCGGGAACGCCGCGAGTGCCTGCGGGTTGGTCTTGCGCGAGAAATGATCGGCAATGGCGCGCGCGGCCGTCGCAGAGCAGTTCACGCTGGTCAGCACGCCGATGTAGTTGCGCGTGGCCACGCGGCCGTCGGCGCGCTTGATGCCCATGAACGTCGCTTCGCGCTTCGCGGGCGCGGGCTTCACGTCCGCACCAAACGCGTAGTCGCGTTCGAAGTCGCCCTTGTCGGGGCCCATGTCCAGGTTCTGCGTGTGCACGTGCTCGCCGGCGGCGATGGGCTTGCTCGCGAAACCGATGATCTGGTTGTAGCGCCGCACCGGCTCGCCCTGCGCGATGGCGCGCATGGCGATCTTGTGGCCCGGCGGAATCAGGCCGCGCACGGCCACGTTCTCGACGAGGGTGCCGCCGAGCAGTTGCGAACGCGCGATGACGACGTCGTCGGCGGGATGGAGTCGGATGTAGGGTGTCATGGTCAATAGAACATCTTGGGCAGCCACAGCACGAGCTTGGGCATGTAGGTGATGAGGCCCAGGCTCAGCAGGAGCGGCACCAGCCAGGGCAGGATGGCCATCGTCGTGCGCTCGAAGCTCAGGCCCGCCACGCGCGCGAGCACGAACAGCACCATGCCCATCGGCGGGTGCAGCAGGCCGATCATGAGGTTGAGCACCATCACGAGGCCGAAGTGAATCGGGTCCACGCCGAGCTGCGTCGCAATGGGCAGCAGGATCGGCACGAGGATGGTGATGGCCGCCGTCGGCTCCAGGAAGCAGCCCACGAACAGCATCAGCAGGTTGGCCAGCAGCAGAAACACCCACGCGTCCTTGGTGAAGCCCAGCACCCAGCTCGCGATGTCGGTGGTGACGCCCGTGGCCGTGAGCATCCAGCCGAAGATCGACGCCGCCGCCACGATGAACAGCACCGTGCTCGTGGTCTCGATGGTGTCCAGGCAGACCTTGATGAACATCTTCCACGACAGCGTGCGGTACCACGCGAAGCCCAAAATCATGGCCCATACGCAGGCCGCAATGGCGCCTTCGGTGGGCGTGAACAGGCCCGTGGTCATGCCGCCGATGAGCAGCACCGGTGTCATGATGGGCAGCAGCGCTTCGAAGCTGAAGATCTTGTCCAGCACGAAGAGCGAGGCCAGCCCCGCGAACACCGTGAGCTGCGGCGGCGTGCCCAGCTTGGCGACCAGCAGCCACATCAGCATGGGCCAGCCGATCACCACGACCAGCTCCATCAGCGCCTTGAACAGGCGCGTGCGCGAGAACTTGACGTCGGCGCCCCACTTGTTCTTGTGCGCGTAGTAGGCCACCGTGAGCATCATCAGCACGGCCATCATCACGCCCGGCAGCAGGCCCGCGAGAAACAGCGCGCCCACCGACACGTTGGCCATCATTCCGTAGATCACGAAGGGCAGGCTCGGCGGAATGATCGGGCCCAGCGTGGCCGACGCTGCCGTCACGCCCACCGCGAACTCGGTGGAGTAGCCGTGCTCCTTCATGGCCTTGATCTCGATGGTGCCCAGGCCGGCCGCATCGGCAATGGCCGTGCCGCTCATGCCCGCGAAGATCACCGAGCCCAGCACGTTCACGTGGCCCAGGCCGCCTTTGAGCCAACCCACGAGCGCGAGCGCGAAGTTGTAGATGCGCGTGGTGATGCCGGCGTTGTTCATCAGGTTGCCGGCCAGGATGAAGAAGGGCACGGCCAGCAGCGGAAAGCTGTCGATGCCGCTCACCATGCGGTGGATCACCACGAACGGCGGCAGCGTGCTGTCGCTCACGAGGATGTAGACCAGCGAGGCGCCGGCCATGGCAACGGCCACGGGGATGCCGCCGGCCATGAAGAACAGGAAGATGATTTTCAGCATGGGGTTGTGTCGCAGGACCGCGCCTGCGTCTGTGGGCCGGTGGGGTCCGCGTCAGCGGTCGTGCAGGGTGGATTCGGGTTGTTCGAGCACGCTGTAGCCGCGCTGCCAGTGGATGCGCAGCACCTGCAGCGAACGCCACGCCATCGCAGCGAAGCCGAACACGCACAGCGCGTACACCACGTTCATCGGCAGGTCGACGAGCGTCATGCGCGTCTGGTTGCCGATCTTCATCATCATCTGCACCGTCATGGCGACGGCCGCGACGAAGAAGGCGGTGCGCAGCACGTCGACGGCCATCGAGAGCAGGCGGCCCATCGCGCGCGGCATGTGGCGGTAGAAGAAGTCGACCTGGATCTGGTTGTTCTTCGCCACGCCGATCGCCGCGCCGATGAAGACCACGCCGATGAGCAGGTAGCGCGCCACTTCCTCCGTCCAGGCGGCCGAGTCGTTCATCACATAGCGCGTGACGAACTGGTAGAACACCGTCAGGCCCAGCATCCAGAAGACGGCCAGGGAAATCCAGCCTTCGGCGATGGTGTCCGACAGGTCGACCACTTCGTCCTCCGCATGGAAGTGGCCTTCGTCGTCGATGATCTTCTGTTCGGTCATGGCCGCTTACTTGATCGCCAGGATGCGGTCGTAGTCCTGCTGGCGGTAGCCCTGGTCGGTGGGCTTGGTGGCCTTGAGCACCGCTTCACGGAACGCGTTCTTGTCGACCGTGATCACGTTGTTGCCCTTCTTCTTGAACTCTTCCACCAGGCGCGTTTCCGACGCGATGATCTCGCGGCCGGTTTTCTCGGCGGCTTCCTGCATCACCTCGGTGAAGATCTTCTTGTCTTCGGCCGAGAGCTTGGTCCACAGCTGGCCCGAGGTGATGGTGAGCAGCGAGTCGACGATGTGGCCCGTGAGTGAGATGTTCTTCTGCACCTCGAAGAACTTCTTGGCCTCGATGGTCGGCAGCGGGTTCTCCTGCGCATCGACCGTGTTGTTCTGCAGCGCCAGGTACACCTCGGCAAAGGCGATCGGCGTCGGGTTGGCGCCCAGCGATTTCGGGAACGCCAGGTAGGCCGGTGCGTCGGGCACGCGGATCTTCAGGCCCTTCATGTCCTCGGGCTTGGCCACGGGCCGCGCGGCGCTCGAGGTCACGTGGCGTGCGCCGTAGTAGCTCAGCGCCGTGATGTGGTTGCCGCTCTTGTCGTCGTAGCCCTTGGCGAGTTCCTTGAAGACGTCGCTCTTGGCGTACTTGAGCTGGTGCTCGGCGTCGCGGAAGATGAACGGAAAGTACGAGATCGCCAGCGGCGTGTAGGTGCGGCCCGCGAAGCTCGCGCCCGACAGGATGATGTCGACCGTGCCCAGCGTCAGGCCCTGGTTGATGTCGGCTTCCTTGCCCAGCGTGGAGGCCGGGAACACCTGCACCTCGTAGCGGCCGTTGGTGCGTTTCTTGATCTCGTCGCCGGCCCACACCGAGTACTTGTGGAAGGGCTCCGAGGTCTCGTACACGTGGGCCCACTTGAGCTTGGTCTGTGCGTTGGCGATGCCCGCCACGCCCAGCGCGCCGGCTGCGAGGGCGCAGGCGGCCAGGGCCTTGAGGGCGGTGCGTTTGCTGTTCTTGCTGCTGATCATGTGGCTTGTCTCCGTTGTAGTTAATGGGCAGGAATGCTGGCGAGGAATCAGGAGGGCTTTGCGCGGCGCCAGCTCGCGCTGAAACGGTGGTGCGAGTTGTCCATGTGCGCGTGCATCGCGGTGCGCGCGGTCTCGGCGTCGCGCGCGGCAATGGCGTCGCGAATGGCCTCGTGCTCGGCGATGGCGGCGCGCCATGAGGTGACGGTCTCGAAGTAGCCGCCCAGCCGCGTGAAGATCGGCCCGCGGCGCGAATCCCAGAAGCCCTGCACCGTCTCGACCAGCACCACGTTGCCGCCAGCGTTGACGATGGCCAGGTGAAAGGCGCGGTCGCCGTCCAGCGGCATGACGTTGCGGTCGGCCATCTCGCGCATGGTGGCAATGGCGCGCGTCATGGCGTCCACGTCCTTGCGCTTGCCCGAGAGCGCGGCGATGGCGGCGGTCTCGCCCTCGATCACGCGGCGCGCGCGGATCAGCTCCAGCGGCCCCCACTCGGTGGGCGCCACCGGCGCGCTGGCGCGGTGTGAGCGGTCGAGCACGTACACGCCCGAGCCGGTGCGTACCTCGACCCAGCCCTCGACCTCGAGCGCAATGAGCGCCTCGCGCACCGACGGCCGGCTCACGCCGAGCTGCTTGGCCAAGTCGCGCTCGGCGGGCAGGCGCGCGCCCACGTCGAACTCGCCCTTGGAGATCAGCCCGCGTAGCTGGTCGGCAATCTGGCGATAGAGGCGTTGGGGTTCGACGGTCTGGAGCGGCACGGGAGCAGGGCGGGTGGCGGGCGAGGCGGTGGATCGGCTTAAGGGTTGTCCTGAATTGGACAAGTGGTAAGGCCAATTCAGAATACGGCGATTCACACATGTCACCCATCGGGCCTAACCCGAATCCACCCCCCGCACTTGCGAACCCCCAGGAGACACCGACCATGAGATTGAAGGGAAAGACCGTGCTCGTCACCGCCGCCGGCCAGGGCATCGGCCGCGCGAGCGTGCTGGCGCTCGCGGCCGAGGGCGCCTGCGTGTGGGCCACCGACGTCAACGAGCAGTTGCTGGCCGCCTACGCCGGCGTGGCGAATGTCACGGCCCTGAAGCTCGACGTGCTCGACAAGGCGGCCATCGGCGCGGTGGTGGCGCAGCTGCCCGCGCTCGACGTGCTGTTCAACTGCGCCGGCGTGGTGCACAACGGCACCATCGAGCAGGCCAGCGACGACGACCTCGACTTTGCCTTCCGACTCAACGTGCGCGCGCAGATGTGGACCATCCAGGCAGTGCTGCCCGGCATGCTCGCGGCCGGGCGCGGCAGCATCATCAACATGGCCAGCGTGTGCTCCAGCATGAAGGGTTTGCCGAACCGCTTTGTCTACGGCACCACCAAGGCGGCGGTGCTCGGCCTTACCAAGAGCGTGGCGGCGGACTACGTGGCACGCGGCATCCGCTGCAATGCCGTGTGCCCGGGCACGGTCGACACGCCCTCGCTGGGCGATCGCATCAATGCCAACGCCGACCCCGAGGCCGCGCGCAAGGCCTTCGTGGCGCGCCAGCCCATGGGCCGGCTCGCGCAGGCCGAGGAGATCGCGCCGGTGGTGGTGTTCCTGGCCAGCGACGAATCCATCTTCGCCACCGGCCAGTACTTCACCGTCGACGGCGGCATCACGATATGAACCGGCTCGATTTCGAAGGCCGCCATGCGGTGGTCACCGGCGGTGCCACGGGGCTGGGCTTCGGCATCGCGCAGCGGCTCGTCGCCTCGGGCGGCAGCGTCACCTTGTGGGACCGCGACGAGGCCGCGGCCGGTCGCGCGGCCGAAGCGCTCGGCCCCAAGGCCTTCGCACTGAAGGTCGACGTGACGCAGCAGCCCTCGGTTGCGAAAGCCGTGGCCGCCACGCTCGCGCACGCGCCGCGCATCGATGCGCTGGTCAACAGCGCGGGCATCACCGGGCCCAACGTGAAGCTGTGGGACTACCCGGTCGACGACTGGCGCCAGGTGATGGAGGTCAACGTCAACGGCGTGTTCCTGTGCTGCCGCGAGGTGGTGGCGCAGATGCGCAAACAGGGCTACGGTCGCATCGTCAACATCGCCTCAGTGGCGGGCAAAGAAGGCAACCCCAACGCCAGCGCCTACAGCGCCAGCAAGGCGGCCGTCATCGGCCTCACCAAGTCGCTCGGCAAGGAACTGGCCGACACCGGCATCCGCGTGAACTGCGTGACGCCCGCGGCAGTGAAGACGGCCATCTTCGATCAGATGACGCCCGAGCACATCGCCTTCATGTTGTCGAAAATCCCCATGGGCCGTTTCGGCACGGTGGAAGAAGTGGCCGCGCTGGTCGGCTGGCTTTGCACCGAAGATTGTTCGTTCTCCACCGGCGCGGTCTTCGACCTGTCCGGTGGCCGCTCCACCTATTGATCCATTCCCCATTTCAATGCACTGAAAGGAACGCATGAAACTCGTCCGCTACGGCAACCCCGGCAAAGAGAAGCCCGGCCTCATCGACGCAGAAGGAAAGCTGCGCGACCTGAGCGCCATCGTGAAGGACATCGGTCCCGACCAGCTCGGCGATGCCGCCATTGCCAAGCTGCGCAAGACCAAGGTCGACAAGCTGCCGCTGGTCAAGGGCAAGCCGCGCCTGGGCAGCCCCGTGGCCAACGTCGGCAAGTTCATCGCCATCGGCCTGAACTACGCCGACCACGCCGCCGAATCGGGCCTGCCGGTGCCCAAGGAACCCATCGTCTTCATGAAGGCCACCAGCTGCATCCAGGGGCCGAACGACCCGGTGATGCTGCCCAAGGGCTCGGTCAAGTCCGACTGGGAAGTCGAACTCGGCGTGGTCATCGGCACGAAGGCGCGCTATGTTTCGCAGAAGAGCGCACTCGACTACGTGGCCGGCTACTGCACCATCAATGACGTGAGCGAGCGCGAGTTCCAGATCGAGCGCGGCGGCACCTGGGACAAGGGCAAGGGCTGCGACACCTTCGGCCCCCTCGGCCCCTGGCTCGTCACCCGCGACGAAATCGAGAACCCGCAGAAGCTCGCCATGTGGCTCGACCTCAATGGCCAGCGCGTGCAGACCGGCAGCACCAAGACCATGATCTTCAGCGTGGCCAAGCTCGTGAGCTACGTGAGCCAGTTCATGACGCTGATGCCCGGCGACGTGATCACCACCGGCACGCCGCCCGGCGTCGGCATGGGCATGAAGCCGCCGCTGTACCTGAAGAAGGGCGACGTGATGACGCTGGGCATCGAAGGCCTGGGTGAACAGCGCCAGGAAGTGCTGCCCTTCAAGCTCTGATCACGCGGATCAGTTCGTCGTACACCAACCGCACGCGCGCCGGCACCGGCGCGCGCTGCGGGCGGTAGACGTGGACCGGCCAGGGCTCCGGCGCATCGGCCGCCAGCAGCTCCACCATGGCGCCTGATTGCAGCCACGGCTCCGCCAGCGGGCCGATGAGCTGGCCGAAGCCGATGCCCGCGAGCACCGCGGCGCATTCGGCGTCGATGTTGTCCGTCACGAACGCGGGCGACGACACGGTGAACACCCGCTTCTTGCTGAACGCCCACGGCCAGGGCCGGCCCGAGCTGCGGTCGATCAGCGCCGTCACCGGCAGTTTGGACAGTGCATCGACGGTGCGCGGTGCACCGACCCGCTCGATGAGCGCGGGTGAGGCCACCACACGCAGCGGCATCTTTCCCACACTTCGTGCCACGAAGCGCGCGTCGCGCATCGGCCCGACGCGCACGCCGATGTCGATCTGCTGATCGACCACATCGGCATGCTGCTCCGACAGCCGCAGGTCGAGCACCAGCCCTGGGTGTGCCACCAGCAACGGCGCCAGCGCCTGCGGAATGAACCGGCCGTACACATGCGGCGCCGTGACCCGCACCGTGCCCGCGTGCTGCGACAGCGCGCGCCGGTCGATGCGGTGAAAGAGCTCGTCGACGCCGCCCACCGCGATGCGGGCGCGCTCGGCGAGTTGCCGCCCGAAGTCGGTGAGCTGCACGCCGCGCGTGCTGCGGTGAAAGAGCGGCTCGCCCAGCTCGTCCTCGAGTTCGCGCACCGCGCGAGTCACCACCTGCGGCGACACCGACAGGCGCACGGCCGCCTCGCGGAAGTTGGCGGCATCGGCGGCGGTGAAGAACACGCGCAGGGCTTCGAGGCGGTTGGACATGGGGTGTTCCTGATTGGGGAATTCTGAAGTCGCCAGAGTTTCATTTACTGGAACGCATGGATTTTCCACACTGCATGCACTTCTTCAACACACCCCAAAGGAAATCTTCATGACCTCCGTTCAAGACAACATCCAAGGCAAGGTCGCCATCGTCACCGGCGCGAGCAGCGGCCTGGGCGAATCGACGGCACGCCATCTGGCCGCACGCGGCGCCAAGGTGGTGCTCGCGGCCCGCCGTACCGACCGGCTCGAAAAGGTCGTCGCCGAGATCCGCGAGGCCGGCGGCGAAGCCATCGCCGTGGCCACCGACGTGGCCAAGCGCGACGACCTCGAAAAGCTCGCCGCCGCCACCGTCGAGGCCTTCGGCCGCATCGACGTGCTGGTCAACAACGCGGGCGTGATGCCGCTGTCGCCGCTCGACAAGCTCAAGGTCGACGAGTGGGACCGCACCATCGACGTCAACATCAAGGGCGTGCTCTACGGCATTGCCGCCGTGCTGCCGCGCATGCAGGCGCAGGGCAGCGGCCACATCGTGAACGTCGCGTCAATTGCCGGGCTGAAGGTGTTCACGCCCATCGGCACCGTCTACAGCGCGACCAAGCACGCGGTGCGCGCCATCTCCGAGGGCCTGCGTGTGGAGGTGGGCAACAGCGGCGTGCGCGTGACCATCGTGTCGCCCGGCGCCGTGGACTCGGAACTGAAGCTCGGCAGCAGCGACGCCGAAAGCGCCGCCGGCGTGAAGGCCTTCTACGACGCCAACCAGATCCCGGCCGACTCGGTGGCGCGCGCCATCGTCTACGCGGTGGAGCAGCCGGCCAACGTGGACATCAACGAGGTTGTGCTGCGGCCTGTGTCGCAGGATTTCTGAGCGCGCCGGACAAGGGTGCGACCCTCTGGCGGTCGCCCCTTGCCTTGGTTAACCTTCATTAACCCAGTGCCGCCCAAGGTCATTTGCGGTCAAAAGTGCAAAGCCCCTGCAAAATAGAACGACCGTTCGTTTTATTCGGAGCTTTCACGATGTCTGCCACCGCCGTTCCCGCCAAGCCGGCCCGCGCCGCCCCCAAAGGCCAGCAGACCAAGGCCATCATCGTCGACGCCGCACTGGCGCTGGCTGCGCAGATCGGGCTCGAGGGCCTGTCGATCGGCGCCGTGGCCGAGATCACCAAGATGAGCAAGTCGGGCGTCTTCGCCCACTTCGGCTCGCGCGAAGAACTGCAGATTTCCGTGGTGCGCGAGTACCACGCCCGCTTCGAGCAGGAAGTGTTCTTCCCCGCGCTCCAGGCGCCGCGCGGCCTGCCGCGCCTGCGCGCCATGTTCGCCAACTGGATGAAGCGCACCTCGACCGAAATCGACTCGGGCTGCATCTACATCAGTGGCGCCTCCGAGTTCGACGACCGCCCGGGCCCGGTGCGCGATGCGCTGGTCGAGTCGGTCAGCATCTGGCAGGCCGCCGTGCTGCGCGCCATCGTGCAATCGAAGACCGAAGGCCACCTGCGCGCCGACGCCGACGAGCGCCAGGTCGGGTTCGAGATTCACGGCCTGATCCTCGCGCTGCACTACGAAGCCCGCTTCCTGCAGGTGCCCGGCTCCATCGGCCGCGCCAACGTCGGCTTCGACAACATCCTCGCGCGCGCCGCCACGCCGGACGCGCCGCCTGCTTCCAATGCCGCCGAGTCCGCGCCCGCTGCGCGCGGCACGCGCCGGCTCAAGACCGTGCGCTGAGCGCCACGGCTGCCTGTTTCGTTTTTCCGTTTTCGTTTTTCCAATCTATCTAGCTTCGACCAGGAGAGTCCCGGATGCCTACCTACAACCCCCCCGTGCGTGACATGCAGTTCGTGCTGCACGAAGTGCTCAACGTCGCCGAGGAACTCAAGGCACTGCCCGCCCACGCCGAGACCGATGCCGACACCATCAACGCCGTGATCGAAGAGGCCGGCAAGTTCGCCGCCGAAGTCACCTTCCCGCTGAACATCAGCGGCGACGAAGAAGGCTGCGTGCTCGACAAGGCCACGCACGAAGTGAAGACGCCCACCGGCTTCAAGGACGCCTACGCCAAGTACGTCGAAGGCGGCTGGCCCGCGCTGTCGTGCGACCCGGCCTTCGGCGGCCAGGGCCTGCCGTTCGTGGTGAACCAGTGCCTGTTCGAAATGCTCAACAGCGCCAACCAGGCCTGGACCATGTACCCGGGCCTCTCGCACGGCGCGTACGAGGCGCTCAAGGCCCACGGCACCGAAGAGCAGAAGAAGACCTACCTGCCCAAGCTCACGAGCGGCGAGTGGACCGGCACCATGTGCCTGACCGAACCCCATTGCGGCACCGACCTGGGCCTGCTGCGCACCAAGGCCGAGCCGCAGGCGGACGGCACCTACCGCATCACCGGCAGCAAGATCTTCATCTCGGCCGGCGAGCACGACATGACGGACAACATCATTCACCTGGTGCTGGCCCGCCTGCCGGACGCGCCCAAGGGCAGCAAGGGCATCAGCCTGTTCGTGGTGCCGAAGTTCCACGTCAAGGCCGACGGCTCGCTCGGCGAACGCAACCCGATCTTCTGCGCCGGCCTGGAGCACAAGATGGGCATCCACGGCAACGCCACCGCGCAGATCGTGATTGAAGGCGCCACCGGCACGCTGGTCGGCGAGCCCAACAAGGGCCTGGCCGCGATGTTCGTGATGATGAACGCCGCACGCCTGGGCGTGGGCAACCAGTCGCTCGGCCTGACCGAAGTGGCTTATCAAAACGCGCTGGCCTACGCCAAGGACCGCATCCAGATGCGCTCGCTCTCCGGCGTGAAGGCCAAGGACAAGGAAGCCGACCCCATCATCGTGCACCCCGACGTGCGCAAGATGCTGCTCACGGCCAAGGCGTATGCCGAAGGCGGCCGCGCGCTGCAGATCTTCTGCACGCTGCTGCTCGACAAGGAGCACAACCATCCTGATGAAAAGGTGCGCAAGGACTCCGGCGAGCTGGTCGCACTGCTCACGCCCATCGTCAAGGCCTTCATCACCGACAACGGCCACATCGCGACCAATTCGTGCATGCAGGTCTTCGGCGGCCACGGCTTCATCAAGGAATGGGGCATGGAGCAGTTCGTGCGCGACAACCGCATCAACATGATCTATGAAGGCACCAACACCATCCAGTCGCTGGACCTGCTGGGCCGCAAGATCCTGGGCAACAACGGCGCCTCGCTGAAGAAGTTCGGCAAGCTCGTCGCCAAGCTGGTGGAAGAAGAAGGCGTGAACGAGAAGATGGCCGAGTTCATCAACCCGATCGCGATGCTGGGCGACCAGCTCACCAAGTTCACGACCGAGATCGGCTTCAAGGGCTTCCAGAACCCCGACGAAGTGGGCGCTGCCGCCGTCGACTACCTGCGCGTGGCCGGCCACTTCGTGTTCGGCTACCTGTTCGCCCGCATGGCGCAAGTGGCCCTGCGCGAAATCGCCGCCGGCAACACCGACCCGTTCTACGTCGCCAAGCTGCAGACCGCGCGCTTCTACTTCGCCAAGCTGTTCCCCGAGACCGCGACGCTGATGCGCACCGCGCGTGCCGGCAGCAAGGTGTTGATGGACACCGACGCAGCGCTGGCCTGAGGTCACTGCCTTTTCTCATCGTCCAAACCGGGAGCCGCTCATGAAATCGACGCTTGCAGCCATCGTCCTCGTCGCCTCTTCTTTCACGGCCATGGCACAGAGCACCCCGGTGGGGCTCTGGCGCAACGCCGACGACAAGACCGGCGAGGTCAAGGCCGAGATCCGCATCGCCGAGACCAACGGCGCGCTCGTCGGCCGCATCGAGAAGTCGCTGAAGAAAGACACCAAGCCCGACGCGACCTGCGACGAATGCAGCGACGACCGCAAGGGCAAGCCCATCACGGGCCTGGAGATCATTCGCGGCGGCAAGAAGGCCGAGGGCAAGGACGTCTGGGAAGGCGGCAAGATCCTCGACCCCGAGAACGGCAAGGAATACCGCGCGAGCTTCACGCCCATCGACGGCGGCAAGAAGCTTGAAGTGCGCGGCTATATCGGCCCCTTCTGGCGCACCCAAACCTGGACCCGCGCGCAGTAACCCTGCCGCGCGTTTTCAACCGAAGAAATACCAAGCAACATGTCCCGATTTCAAGTGAAGAAGGTCGCCGTGCTCGGCGCCGGCGTGATGGGCGCGCAAATTGCGGCCCACCTCGTCAACGTGCGCGTGCCCGTCGTGCTGTTCGACCTGGCCGCCAAGGAAGGCCCGAAGAACGGCATCGTCACGCGCGCCATTGACAACCTCAAGAAGCTCAAGCCAGCGCCGCTCGGCGACGTGGTCGATGCCGGCCTGATCGAGCAGGCCAACTACGACGACGACCTCGCCAAGCTCGGCGAGTGCGACCTCATCATCGAAGCGATTGCAGAACGCATGGACTGGAAGCTCGATCTCTACAAGAAGATCGCGCCGCACGTGCCCAAGCATTCGATCCTGGCCTCGAACACCTCGGGCCTCTCGATCACCAAGCTGAGCGAGGCCTTGCCTGAAGCGCTGAAGCCGCGCTTCTGCGGCATTCACTTCTTCAACCCGCCGCGCTACATGTTCCTGGTGGAGCTGATCAACACGCCCACCACGCAACCCCAGGTGCTCGACGACCTCGAGGCCTTCGTCACCAGCACGCTCGGCAAGGGCGTGGTGCGCGCGCACGACACGCCCAACTTCATCGCCAACCGCGTCGGCATCGCCGGCATGCTGGCCACGCTGAAGGAAGTCGAGAAATTCGGCCTCACGCCCGACGTGGTGGACGACCTCACCGGCAAGAAGCTGGGCCGCGCGAGCTCGGGCACCTTCCGCACCGCCGACGTGGTGGGCCTGGACACCATGGCCCACGTCGTGAAGACGCTGCAGGACAACCTGAACGCCGAGACCGATCCGTTCTACGCCAACTTCGCGACACCGCCGGTGCTCGCCAAGCTGCTCGAGCTGGGCAACCTGGGCCAGAAGGCCAAGGCCGGTTTCTTCAAGAAGGTCGGCCGCGACATCCTGCGCTTCGACCTGAAGAGCGGCGAGTACGTGCCCGCCGGCGCCAAGGCCGACGAGGTGTATGGCCGCATGCTGAAGAAGCCCGCAGGCGAGCGCCTGAAGCTGCTGCGCGAGAGCGAAGGACCGCAGGGCAAGTTCCTCTGGGCCATCCTGCGCGACGGTTTTCATTACGCCGCCGTGCACCTGGCCGACATCGCCGAGAGCGCGCGCGACATCGACTATGCGATGCGCTGGGGCTTCGGCATGAAGCAGGGCCCGTTCGAGCTGTGGCAGGAAGCCGGCTGGGCGCAGGTCGCCAAGTGGGTGCAGGAAGACATCGACGCCGGCAAGGCGCTGAGCACCGCACCGCTGCCGAAGTGGGTGTTTGAAGGCCCGGTCGCACAAGCCGGTGGCGTGCACACGCCCGAAGGCTCGTGGAGCGCCTCGCAGAACAAGTTCGTGCCGCAGCGCAAGCTGCCCGTGCATGACCGCCAGCTGTTCCCCGAGAGCGTGCTCGGCGCGAACGCGGCCGATGCCAACACGGCCGGCACGACGATCAGCGACGAAGGCGATGTGCGCGTGTGGACGCTCGACGGTGAGGTGCTCATTGCGAGCATCCAGTCGAAGATGCACGCCATCAGTCCCGACGTGGCCGAAGCGCTCGGTGCCGCGGTCGACCTGGCCGAAGCCGAATACAAGGGCCTGGTGATCTGGTCGCCCGACGAGGTGTTCTCGGTCGGCGCCGACCTGCAGGCGATGCTGCCGGCCTTCGTGGTCGCGGGCATCGGCGCGGTCGAAGGCGCGGAAGAAGAGCTGCAGAACGTCATGCTCAAGATCCGTTATGCCAACGTGCCGGTGATCTCGGCCGTGCGCGGCATGGCACTGGGCGGCGGCTGCGAGCTGGCCATCCACTCGGCCAAACGCGTCGTCGCAATGGAAAGCTACATCGGTCTGGTCGAAGTCGGCGTGGGCCTGATCCCCGGCGCGGGCGGCCTGACGTACATCGCTCGCCGCGCGGCCGAGAACGCCTCGGCCTCGACGGGCACCGACCTGCTGCCGTTCCTCACCGAAGGCTTCACCGCCGCGGCGATGGCGAAGGTCGGTACGGGCGCGCTTGATTCGAAGAAGCTGGGCTACCTGCTCGACAGCGACGTGATCGTGCCGAACAAGGACGAGCTGCTGTACGTGGCGCTGCAGCAAGCGAAGGCCATGGCCGACGCCGGCTACCGCCCGCCGCTGCGCCGCACCTTCCGCGTGGCCGGCCGCAGCGGCGCCGCCACGATCAAGGGCCAGCTCGTGAACATGCGCGACGGTGGCTTCATCAGCGCGCACGACTTCCACATCGCCAGCCTGATTGCCAACGTGGTCACCGGCGGCGACGTGGACGCGGGCTCGCTCGTGACCGAGGAATACCTGATGACGCTGGAACGCAAGGCGTTCTGCTCGCTCATCGTGCATCCCAAGACGCAAGAGCGAATCATGGGCATGCTCAGCACCGGCAAGCCGGTCCGCAACTAAGGACAGATTTCATGAGCAGCAAGCAAGTACAAGACGCCTACATCGTCTCCGCCACCCGCACGCCCATCGGCAAGTCGCACCGCGGCTACTTCCGCAACTACCGCCCCGACGACCTGCTCGCGACCACGCTGAAGGCAGCGCTGGCTGCCGTGCCGGGCCTCGACCCCAAGGCCATCGAAGACATCATCTGCGGCTGCGCGATTCCCGAGTCGCAGCAGGGCCTGAACGTCGCGCGCATCGGCGCGGTGCTGGCCGGCCTGCCGACCAGCATCGGCGGCATCACCGTGAACCGCTTCTGCGCTTCCGGCTTGTCGGCCGTGCAGATGGCGGCCGACCGCATCCGCGTCGGCGAGGCCGATGTGATGATCGCGGCCGGTGTCGAGAGCATGAGCATGGTGCCGATGATGGGCAACTCGCCCTCGCTGTCGCCCTCGATCTTCGAGCGCGAAGGCGACGTGGGCATCGCCTACGGCATGGGCCTCACGGCCGAGAAGGTGGCGCAGCAGTGGAAGGTGAGCCGCGAGGCGCAGGACGCGTTTGCGCTGGCCTCGCACCAGAAGGCACTGGCCGCGCAGGCCGCCGGCAAGTTCGCCGACGAGATCACGCCGATCGAAGTGACCGACCGCACGCCCGACCTCGCCACCGGCGAGGCCATTGCCAAGACCCGCACCGTGAGCCTGGACGAAGGCGCGCGCCCCGACACCAGCATCGAAGGCCTGGCCAAGCTGCGCACCGTGTTCGCCGCGCGCGGCACCGTGACCGCCGGCAACAGCTCGCAGACCTCGGACGGCGCAGGCGCGCTGATCCTGGCGAGCGAGAAGGCCATCAAGCAGTACGGCCTCACGCCGCTCGCGCGCTTCGTGAGCTTCGCCAGCAAGGGCGTGCCGCCGCACATCATGGGCATCGGCCCGATCGAGGCGATTCCCGCTGCGCTGCGCTATGCCGGTCTGAAGCACGAAGACATCGACTGGTTCGAACTCAACGAAGCCTTCGCCGCGCAATCGCTCGCGGTGATGAACACGCTGGGCCTCGACCCGTCCAAGGTCAACCCGATGGGCGGCGCCATTGCACTGGGCCATCCGCTCGGCGCGACCGGCGCGATCCGCGCGGCGACCGTGGTGCACGCGCTGCGCCGCGAGAAGCTGAAGTACGGCATGGTCACGATGTGCGTGGGCATGGGCCAAGGCGCAGCCGGCATCTTCGAGCGGGTCTGATCGGCAGGGGAATCACGGCCATGCACGGCACGCAGCAGCAGCTCCCTGCCGGCGGTGCATGGCCGCCGGTGCGTGCCGCAGTGCAGCACGCCAACGTCCCGCACACGACTGCGTGAGGTCATCCACCGGAGGCACACTGGCGATCATCATGAGTACGACCCCACACCCCTTCGACAAAGCCCTGGCCCTGCACCACAGCGACATCCGCGTGGGGCACTTCACCGGCACCACAAGTCCCGACTACTGGAACATGGTCGGTCCGTTCGGCGGCACCACTGCGGCGCTTGCGCTGCAGTCGGTGCTCCGGCACCCCGACCTGCTCGGCACGCCCATTGCACTGACCGTCAACTACGCGGCTGCGCTCGGCGAGGGCGCGTTCGACATCCAGGCCACCGCCGTGCGGACCAACCGCTCGACGCAACACTGGACGGTGACGATCACGCAGCCCGGCGCCGACGGCACGACGAACATGACCACCACCGCCACGGTGGTGACGGCCGCGCGCCGCGACACCTGGAGTCAGGCCGACCTCACCATGCCCGAGGCACCGAAGCCCGAGGCGGTTGATCGCATGAGCATCGGTCCGTCAGGCGTGGCCTGGCTCGACCAGTACGAGATGCGTCCCTTCAGCGGCGGCATTCCCTCGAAGTGGGACGGCAGCCTGCAGCACAGCGAGACCCGCATCTGGGTGCGCGACGCGCAGGCCCGCCCGCTCGACTTCGCTTCGCTCGCCGCATTGAGCGACGTGTTCTATCCGCGCGTCTGGCTGCGCCGCGCCAAGCACGTGCCGGCGGGCACGGTGTCGATCACCACGTACTTCCACGTCGGCGCCGCCGAGCTGGCCGAGGTCGGCACCGGCTACCTGCTGGGCTGCGCGGCGGGGCAGCAGTTCTTCAACGGCTTCTTCGACCAGAAGGCGCACCTGTGGAGCGAGAAGGGCGCGTTGCTCGCCACGTCCAATCAGATCGTCTACTACAAGGAATGAACGTCATGGCGCTCACCAAGGCTGCTCTCATCGTCGGCGCGGGCGACGCCACCGGCGGCGCCATCGCCCGCCGCTTCGCGCGCGAGGGCTACGCCACCTGCGTCACGCGGCGCAGCCTCGACAAGCTGCAGCCGCTGGTGGCGCAGATCGAGGCCGACGGCGGCCGGGCCTACGCCTTCGCTTGCGATGCCCGCAAGGAAGAAGAAGTGGTGGCGCTCATCGAGCAGATCGAATCGACCGTCGGGCCGATCGAGGTGATGGTGTTCAACATCGGCGCGAACGTGCCGGAGAGCATCCTCACCGAATCCGCGCGCAAGTACTTCAAGGTGTGGGAGATGGCCTGCTTCTCGGGCTTTCTCAACGGCCGCGAAGTGGCGAAGCGGATGATGGCGCGCGAGATGCCAAAGGGCGGCCATCGCGGCACGATCATCTTCACCGGCGCGACGGCGTCGCTGCGCGGTGCAGCCAACTTCGGCGCTTTCTCGGGCGCCAAGATGGCGTTGCGCGCGTTGGCCCAATCGATGGCGCGCGAGCTGGGGCCGCAGGGCATCCACGTCGCGCATGTGGTGGTCGACGGCGCCATCGACACCGAGTTCATCCGCAGCAATTTCCCCGAGCGTTATGCGCTGAAGGACAGCGACGGCATCCTGAACCCGGACCACATCGCCGACAGCTACTGGATGCTGCACTCGCAGCCGCGTGATGCATGGACGCACGAGCTCGACCTGCGTCCCTGGTCCGAGAAGTTCTGACCGACGCCGAGCCTCGCGCCGCGACGCACAGCCACAAGGAGACGACACCCATGACGAAATCCGTCGAGTTCTATTTCGACGTCGGCAGCCCCGCCGCCTACCTGGCCGCCACGCAGCTGCCGCACGTGTGCGCCGACACCGGCGCCGAGCTGGTCTGGAAGCCCATGCTGCTGGGCGGCGTGTTCCAGGCCACGGGCAACCATTCGCCGGCCGAGATCAAGGCCAAGGGCCCGTACCTCACGACCGACCTGCAGCGCTTCGCGAAGCGCTACGGCGTGCCCTTCGTGCACAACCCGCATTTCCCGATCAACACGCTGCTGTTGATGCGCGGCGCGACCGGCGTGCAGATGACGGCGCCCGAACGCTTCGGCGCGTATGTCGATGCGGTGTTCCACGCGATGTGGGTCGAGCCGAAGAACCTCAACGACCCCGCGACCGTCGGCGCCGTCTTGCAAAATGCAGGCTTCGACGCCGCGGGCCTGCTCGCGCTGGCCGGCGCGCAGGAGACCAAGGACCGCCTCAAGGCGGTCACGCAAGAGGCGGTGGAGCGCGGCGTGTTCGGCGCCCCCACCATGTTCGTCGGCGACCAGATGTTCTGGGGCCAGGACCGTCTCGATTTCGTCCGCGAAGCTATCGACGCTTGAGAAGGTGTGAACGAACCCGCCATGTCCGCTCATCCCGCCCAGACACGTCCCCTCTGCGTTGCAAATGCTCGCCATAGCCCAAGCTATGGCTGCGCTTTGCGCCTTGAGGGGGCGCGCCTGGGCGGGCTGCTCGGCCACGCCGGATTCATTCACACCTTCTGAGCGCGTCGCCCCCCGTTTTACCCATCCAAGGATCTATCCCATGAGCGACATCCTCGTCCACACCGAAGCCGGCGTGATGACCATCACCTTCAACCGCGTCGACAAGAAGAACTCGATCACCAGCAGCATGTACGCCGCGATGGCCGACGCGCTCGCCACGGCCGAGAGCGAAGCGGCTGTGCGCTGCGTGCTGTTCCAGGGCGACCCGACGATCTTCAGTGCCGGCAACGACATCGGCGACTTCCTCAACGCGCCGCCGGCCAACACCGAATCGCCGGTGTTCCGCTTCCTGCGCGGCATCGCCACCTTTCCGAAGCCCATCGTCGCGTCGGTCTGCGGCCCGGCCGTGGGCATCGGCACCACGATGCTGTTCCATTGCGACCTCGTCTATGCGGGCGACAACGCGGCCTTCTCGATGCCCTTCGTGAACCTGGGCCTGTGCCCCGAGGCCGCGTCGAGCCTGCTGGTGCCGCAGATGCTGGGCTACCACCGCGCCGCCGAAGCGCTGCTGCTGGGCGAGCCCTTCATGGCCGAGGCCGCGCTCGAAGTGGGCCTGGTCAACCGCGTGGTGCCGCCGACTGAAGCCAACGGCATCGCACAGACGCAGGCCCGCAAGCTCGCCGCCAAGCCGCTGACCGCGCTGATCGAAACCAAGCGCCTGCTGAAGAAGACGCAGATGCCCGCCGTGCTCGAGCGCATGGGCGAAGAGGGCGCGAGCTTCGGCCGCATGCTGCGCGAGCCGGCTGCCAAGGAAGCGTTCGGCGCTTTCATGGAGAAGCGCAAGCCCGATTTCTCGAAGGTCTAAGCCTTCCGTGGACTTGCCTGCGGACGGTGGCTGCGTACACTGTTCCTCGTGCCTGCTCCAGACATCAACTCGCCCACAGCGCCCGCCACACGGGCGATGCGTGCTACTGAAAAAGTAGCATTCGGCCTCACGCGCCGGCATGCTTTGGGCTTACTCGCGGGCACGATCGCGGCGCCCTCGCTGGTGTTGGCGCGCGTGCGGCCGTTGCGCATCGGGGTCATCGGCTCGTGGTCGGGGCCCTATGCGGGCGGCGGGCGCCAGTTCGACGCCGGCATGGCGGTCTGGCTGGCCGACCACAAGCAGCAGATCGCGGGCCGGCCGGTCGAACTCCTGCGCCGCGACGTGCCCGGCAGCGCGCCCGAACAGGCGCGGCGCCAGGCACAAGACCTCATCGAAAGCGAGCGCGTCGATTTGCTCACAGGGCTGGACTTCAGCTCCAACGCCTACGCCGTCGGCGCCGTCGCCACGCAGGCGCGCGTGCCGACCGTGATCATGAACGCCGCCTCCTCGGGCATCACCGGGCGCTCGCCGTTCATGGTGCGGGTGTCGTTCACCATCGCGCAGGTCACGGCGCCGCTGGCGCGCTGGGCGCTGCAGCAGGGGCTGCGCGATGTGTGCACCGTGGTGGCCGACTACGCCTCGGGCGTGGACGCCGAGAGTGCTTTTGTCACCGGCATCACCGCGGGCGGCGGGCGTGTCGGCGCGATGCTGCGCGTGCCGCTGAACACGCTCGACTATTCGGCCTACATGCTGCGCCTGCGCGAGCTGAAGCCGCAGGCCGTGTTCTTCTTTCTGCCGTCGGGCCAGATGCCGGCCATCTTCCTGAAGTTCTGGCGCGACCGCGGCATGGCCGACACCGGCATCCGCCTGCTCGCCACCGGCGACGCCACCGACGACCACTACCTGGACGGCATCGGTGAACTGGCCGAGGGGCTGGTCACCAGCCACCACTATTCCTTTGCCCACGAGTCGCCGGCCAACCGGCGCTTCGCGGGTGCCTTCGAAACCGAGTACGGCAGCCACCTGCGGCCGGGCTACTTCGCCGTGGCGGCACACGACGGGCTTGCGGCCATCGATGCGGCGCTGAGCGCACCCGGTGCGCGCGGCGGCAAGGCGGGCGCCGAGCGGCTGGTGGATGCGTTCCGCGGCCTGCGGCTGGACAGCCCGCGCGGGCCGGTCGAGATCGACGCCCACACGCGCGACGTGGTGCAGTCGGTCTACATCCGCCGCGTGGAGCGGCGCGACGCGCGCTGGATCAACCGCGAGTTCGAGTGCATCGAACGCGTGCGCGACGCCGGCATCGGCGTCGGCTGAAGGCCGAGGCTCAGGCCGTCGGCTGCTCGATGGGGCGGGGGCGGCCGTTGTCGTCGATCGCGACGTAGGTGAAGGTGGCCTGCGTCACCTTGATGTACTCGCCCTGGGCGCGGAAGCGCTCCGCGAACACCTCGACCGTCACCGTGATCGAGGTGCGGCCCACGCGCACCAGCTTCGAATAGAACGAGAGGATGTCGCCCAGCCGCACCGGCTGCTTGAAGATGAACTCGTTGACCGCCACGGTGGCCTGGCGGCCCTTGGCGTAGCGCGCCGGAATCACCGAGCCGGCCAGGTCGCACTGCGCCATGACCCAGCCGCCGAAGATGTCGCCGTTGGCGTTGCAGTCGGCCGGCATCGGAATGACCTTGAGCACCAGCTCCATGTCGGTGGGCAGGCTCTTGAGGGTGGCGGCGGCCGTCGCGGCGGCGGAAGAGGCACTGGAAGAAGAGGACATGGGCACAATCTGAGGCAACAACAACAGCCACGATTGTCCCCCATGCGCCGAAGCGGCGAAGCCCTTTCCTCCTCTCCCCATGCGCCTGGCGGCCATCCGCCGGACCGCGCCGACCGTTCCGACTGGGCGACCCTGCGTCGCCTCTTTCCCTATCTCTGGCAGTACAAATGGCGCGTGATGGCCGCGCTGGCGTTCATGGTGGGCGCCAAGGTGGCCAACGTGGGCGTGCCGGTGCTGCTGAAGAACCTCATCGACACGATGACGCCCAAGCCCGACATGGCGCAGGCGCTGCTCATCGTGCCGATCGGGCTGCTGCTGGCCTACGGGCTCTTGCGCTTTTCGACCGCGCTCTTCGGCGAATTGCGCGAGCTGATCTTTGCGAAAGCCACCGAGGGCACGGCGCGGCAGATCGCGCTGGAGGTGTTCGGCCACCTGCATTCGCTGAGCCTGCGCTTTCACCTGGAGCGCCAGACCGGCGGCATGACGCGCGACATCGAGCGCGGCACGCGCGGCGTGCATTCGCTCATTTCGATGTCGCTGTACAGCATCGTGCCGACCATCATCGAGCTGGCGCTGGTGCTCACCATATTGGGCGTGAAGTTCGATTCGCTGTTCGTGTGGATCACGGGCGCGGCGCTGGTGCTGTACATCACTTTCACGGTCACGGTGACCGAGTGGCGCACGCAGTTTCGCAAGACCATGAACGAGCTCGACTCGATGGCGCAAAGCCGCGCGGTCGATTCGCTCTTGAACTACGAAACCGTCAAGTACTTCAACAACGAAGACTTCGAGGCCAAGCGCTACGACGCCAGCCTCGACCGCTACCGCAAGGCCGCCATCAAGAGCCAGCGCACGCTGAGCATGCTCAACACCGGCCAGCAGCTGCTGATTGCCGTGAGCCTCGTGCTGATGCTGTGGCGCGCCACCTCGGGCGTGGTCGAAGGGCGCATGACGCTGGGTGACCTGGTGATGGTCAACGCCTTCATGATCCAGCTCTACATTCCGCTCAACTTTTTGGGCGTGATCTACCGCGAGATCAAGCAGAGCCTGACCGACCTGGACAAGATGTTCGTGCTGATGGAGAAGGAGCGCGAAGTGCGCGACGCGCCCGGTGCGCAGCCGCTGGCGGGCATCAACTCCACCATCCGCTTCGAGGACGTCAGCTTCGCCTACGAACCCGAGCGCCCGATCCTCAAGCACGTGAGCTTCGAGATCCCCGCCGGCAAGACGGTGGCCGTGGTCGGCCCTTCAGGCTCGGGCAAGTCGACGCTCGCGCGCCTCTTGTACCGCTTCTACGACGTGCAGCAGGGCCGCATCACCATCGGCGGCGAAGACATCCGCGCCGTGCAGCAGTCCAGCGTGCGCCGCGCCATCGGCATCGTGCCGCAGGACACGGTGCTGTTCAACGACACGGTCGAATACAACATCGCGTACGGCCGCCCCGGCGCCACGCGCGAAGAGGTCGAAGGCGCCGCGCGCGCTGCGCGCATCCACGACTTCATTTCGGCCACGCCCAAGGGCTACGAGACGACGGTGGGCGAGCGCGGCCTGAAGCTCTCGGGCGGCGAGAAGCAGCGCGTGGCCATCGCGCGCACGCTGCTGAAGAACCCGCCGATCGTGATCTTCGACGAGGCCACCTCGGCACTCGATTCGGCCAACGAACGCGCCATCCAGTCCGAGCTGCGCAGCGCCGCGCAAGGCAAGACCACGCTGGTCATCGCGCACCGCCTCTCGACCGTGGTCGAGGCGCACGAGATCCTGGTGCTCGAATCGGGCGTGATCGTCGAGCGCGGCACGCATGCCGATCTGCTCGCGCAGCAGGGCCGCTACGCCCAGATGTGGGCTTTGCAGAAGAGCGAAGCGGTCCCGCTGCTCTAGCCCGATCATTCATCCCTTCTTTCCTTTCACCGACCCCAGGAGTTCAGACGTGTCGACCAAGATTCCCCTGCTGGTGCTCAACAGCCTCTCGAGCGCCCACCAGGCCCAGATTGCCGAGGTCTACGACATGACCTACGCCTTCGGCGACGCCGAGCGCGCCGCCGCCATCGCCGAGCACGGCAAAAAATTCCGCGCGGTGCTGACCATCGGCGTCATCGGCATCACGCCCGAGGAAATCGCGGCCATGCCGGCGGTGGAACTGATCTGCTGCCTCGGCGCGGGCTACGAGGGCGTGCCGCTCGACGTGACACGCGCGCGCGGCATCGCCACCGCCAACGGCGCCGGCACGAACGACGACTGCGTGGCCGACCACGCCTTCGGCCTGCTCATCGGCATCGTGCGCGAGTTCCGCAAGCTCGACCGCCTGTGCCGCGAAGGCGTGTGGCGCGAAGCCATTCCGCAGCCGCCGAACGTGTCGGGCAAGAAGCTCGGCATCCTGGGGCTGGGCACCATCGGCCAGAAGATCGCCAAGCGCGCCGCCGCCTTCGACATGGAGGTCGGCTATCACAACCGCAAGCCGCGCGAAGGCGCCACGCAGCGCTACTTCGACGACCTGAAGTCGCTCGCCAGCTGGGCGGATTTCCTGATACTGGCCGCGCCGGGCGGTCCCGCGACCAGGCACCTCGTCAATGCCGAAGTGCTCGATGCGCTGGGGCCACAGGGCTACCTCGTGAGCATCGGCCGCGGCAGCGTGGTCGACACCGAGGCGCTGGCGAAGGCGCTGCGCGAGCACCGCATCGCGGGCGCGGGCCTCGATGTGTACGAGAGCGAACCCAAGCGCCCCGAGCCGCTCGTCGGCCTGGACAACGTGCTGCTCACGCCGCACATGGCGGGCTGGTCGCCCGAGGCCACGCAGAAGTCGGTGGATCACTTCCTCGCGAACGCCGAAGGGCACTTCGCGGGGCGGGGCGTGCGCACGCCGATC
>NZ_CALRZC010000014.1:0-70632 GCF_943372545.1 Variovorax sp. YR752
TACGTTCGACATGGCCTTGGCCGAGCGCGAGGCCTCGCAAGCCGATGGCCTGGCATCGGACGGCACAGGGATACACCGCATCAGTTGGCTGCAAACCAGCCTGTTTGCCGAAGACCTTGCCGAGGTGATGGCGTCGATGCTGCGCGTAAACACGTCGGGCTGGACCGACGCGCGCTACATGCGGCTTGCGGATCGCCGTGTCTTTGATTGGTTGCGGCATGTGGTGGGCGATGTGCGTGTCGCCTCGCAGTTCGGCCGCCTCCGGCGCTGGGTCTATCTGGATGCACGCGGACGGATCGTACAACTGACGCATGCGAGCGATGAGATCGCGCCTCTGCGTCTGACGGCTGAAGAATGGGCGCTCTTCATGCAGGGTGAGTGGATGCATGTGACTGCAGCTCGGTGGCTCGGCGAACTCGCGCGATCGGACGATCGCGCTCTGTGGGAGCGCGCGCGGCAAGACGACGGTATGTACGCGCGGATTGCAGCATCGCTCGACCGAACCGAGCTGGCGGTGCAGCGATGGCCCTCGCGCTTCGCTCATGCCCGAGATCGAAGCGCGTGGGCTGCCCTCGATCTGCTGCATCCTGGGATTGAACGCGATGTTCGCGCGCAGGCCGCTTTGCACGCGCCACCCGACGACGAGGGCGAGCCCGTTGAAACCATGCACACCCTGAGCGGCACCTTGCGCTCTTTGATGTTGAAAGGCACCCCCTCATGAGCATCACCCCCTCCCCCGCCGGCTGCGAGACCTGCAACAAGAGCGGCCTGTCGCTGCTCTTGCTGCGGCCCAGTCCGGTTGCGAAGAAAGGCCCGCTGGTGCCATTGGGCGCAGATGCCGTCACGTCCGATGAGGCGTTGGTCAAAGGGTTGGTTCCTAGCCGGGCTTTGACGGAGAGCCGCTATGCATTGCGCTTGCTGCGTGCTGGCTTCATACACGTCTACATCGAGACACCGCCTCCTGGCGTGAAGAACTGGTTGATCTACCGGGTCACCGAGAGCGCGGACCTCGTCGCGCAAGGAAATCCGGTTTTTGCGCAGATGCCACGACCTGAGGCCTGCTACCGCAAGGAACACAACGCGGCCGGCATGCGTCTGCTGCATATCCCGCAAGCGCACAGGATCGATGCCGTATGGATTGCCTACAGCGCCAACCTGTGGAACGACAAACTGCAAAAGGCCAATGCCGCCAATCCCCAGGTGATGCAGAAGGTCAGCCTTGCCGGTGGCTCGCCGAATACTTTCAAGCCGACGGTGGCGGCGCTCAAGGAAAAGGTTCTTGAATGCGCGTTGATGACCCTGTGCATCAACAAGGGCCTGGAGCAAGACTTTCGGTTCAACACTTTGGCCGTGAACGTGGAGAGCCTGGCTGGAAATTTGGTGAAAGCGGCGCAGTGCCACCCGAAGACCCAAGGCAAAGAACTGGCTGTAGTGCTACGCGACCCGGTGGGTCTAGCCGCCGAATTGAATGCCCTGAGGCTGCGGCGACAGGAGGTCAGCGACCAGTACCAGATGCGCCCCGAAAACCGGCAGCCCGTGGAAGTCAATAAGGCCATCGAACTCTTCAAGGGCAATCTTATCGCCGACATCGACGCGCGATCGATGGATGCGGTGTCACCTGTCATGACCCACGGGGCCTACACCGACATCATGCGCGTCAAGCCCAATCCCAAAGGGTGGCCGGAGGAAACGCAGTGGGAACCCATCGAGGACAAAGCGGAACTGCTTCAACGGGGTCCGGGGGCGGGCAGGGTGACCTTCCCTGACCAGCCACAGCGTGCACGGACATGGGCCACCAGGCAAGTCGAAGCGACGTGGTCCAGGATGGACAAGTACTACGACGAAGGGCACCGCAGTGCCTGGAAAACCGACTACGCCAAGCACATGGAAGAGCACCATCTCAAAGAGCTCAAACGCTTCGAGGCCGACTGGGGCGCAGCGCTCGAGGGCCATGTGCTGCCTTACTTTGCGACGCACTTTGATGCGAAAGACAAGAACGACCCGAAGGAGGTGGCGCGCCGCGGCTGCTGCGCCGGCGAGGTGTACAGCCGCGAAGCCTGGCTCGCCTACTCGCCCGCGCCCTTGACCAACGCATGCGAATGCGTGTTCGAAGCGCAACTGGACGCCGACATCCAGGACGATCGCGCCGTGATGCTGCGCGCCGTGATGGCCAACCAGGCCAGCCTGTGGGAGCAACTCGCCGCCGACTCCGGAGATGGGGACGGCAAGCGGGACAAGATTTACGACTTCATGAAGGGGTTGATTGGCGAGACGAAAGGCACGTTGACGCCACAGCGCCTGGCGTGGCTGACCAATGTCACCCTGGGCTTCTCGGTCGGCATCACCAGCGCGCTGGCCTCCGCTGCCATGCAAGGTGCCACAGCGGCCATCGACAAAGCCAAAGGCGCGCCGATCGATCCCAAGGCACTGGCTCGGTTGTCGATCGCTCAGAGCATGGCCCTCATTCACCGCGCAAGCGAAGAAGCGCTGGCCGCATCGTTGGCCGGCCGCAAGCCGAATGCGCCCGTGTTCTTCATCGCCCATTTCGACCCCGACACCGCACAGCAAATCATGCAAGGCCGAGGCCGGCCGGTGAACAAGAAAACCCGCCGCGAATGGGCCAGGAAAGGCCGCGTGGCCATCGGCATCTACAGCGACGCCGACACCGTGACCAAGCTCAACGTCAAGCCGGAAGTCGTCACGCGCGAACTGGCGATCCAGGCCCAGCAGGTGCACTTGCAGGAGCAGGCGCCCGCGTTCAAGAAGTCTCTGAGCGCGGGGGCCGTCGCCGGCAGCGTGATGGTGATGCCCGTGGAGAAATTCATGGGCATTTACGAAGCGCATCGCAAAGAAGCCATGCGCGCGCCCTCGCTCGTGATGGGATCGCTCAAGCAAGGCGCGCTATCGCTCGACGGGCGCCTGGCCGTGGGCAGCATGATCGCGCAGGGGCTGGGCATCGTGCATGGGCTGGGCAACTACAACAAGGCCAAGGAAGAAGGGGACGCGCAAAAGATACGGGATGCGCAGCTCAGCCTGGCGGATGGTGCGGCCGGGTTCGCGGGTGGATTTCTGGAGCTTGCGGGCGCCGTGTGGGAAGCGCGGTTGATCACGACGGTGGGCGAAGCCGGGGCCAGGGCCAGTCCGCTTTTGTCGTTCGTGCGTGGTCTGGCCTTCGGCGCAGGCGCAGCCGGCAATGCGGTGAATGCCGTGATGGCGTTCCGGGCAGCGGCGGTGCAGGAGGAGAAAGGGAACGTTGAACTAGGTCGTTGGATGTACCGAGCAGGCATCTTGTTCGGTGGCGGTGGCGTTCCTCTCAGCATCTTGGCCCTTCACTCCGCTGCCGAAGCCGCCGTCAAGCGCGGCCTGATCTGGGGCGCCGGCGAAGCCATGGTGTCACGTGTCGGCACGGCGCTGGCCACCCGTGCGCTGCTCCTGTCCGTGCCCGGCTGGGGTTGGCTGCTCACCGGCATTGCCGTGGGCCACACGGTCTATGTGGCCATGGTCACGCCCACGCCGTTCCAGCAATGGCTCAAGGGCTGCTACTTCGGCAAGCCCGATGGCGGTGGTGTGGCCAAGCGCGACAGCTGGACCGCGGAAGAGGACGCCCTCAAGAAGATGCAGGAAGAGGTGATGAGCGACGCAGAGAAACAGCAAAAGCAGCGGAAGGCGCTCAACGACCGGCTGCAGGAGACCACGCGTGCGTAAGAAAATCAAAATGCAGCCCGTTGACGTGGAGGCTGCGATCCTGGCCGACATTGCGGCGCGGCAGGCCGCAAAAGACGAGACAGCATCGGCGCCCATAGGCGGCGTGCAGCGGCGCTTCAACAGGAAGGACAGCGCCAGCGCCAATCCTTCGGCATTGGGCAACGTGTATGCGGTATACCCCGATGCGATTCAACTGATGGAGCCTTCGGGTTCGGCGCAGTTGCGAGGGCTTGGGTTGCTGGTGTTCTTGTTTGCAGGTGGTTCTTGCGCTTGGCTGCTCGTGGAGATGCCACAAGGTTTTTACTACTACTACCAAAAGCTTGGGTTCAGCTTCATGGATGTTCTGGTCTATGGCCTTCTCTTCTACTTCATCATCTTCGTCGCCCGCCACTGGATCGTCGCTGCCTGGCGCCTGGACATGTTCTCCGCCGACAACCAGCCCACTATCTTCGACCGCAAGCACCGTAAGGTGTATCGGCTGTTCACGCCGCCTGATGGCTCTCAGGACAAGTGGACGCAGAAATTCAAGCCGATCCGGCTGGATATGGTGGCCTATGACTGGAACGACCTCCGCGCCGAATACAGAGCCGAAGTGGTCACCAGTGGCCAGACCGTCAGCCGCATCCACCGGCTCGTGATGATCGTCCATGGCCAAGGCAAGGACGCCGATAAAACCATCGCCGAATTCAATATCGGCAACAGCATGGCGATGGGGCCGAATACCGTACCCATGCTGTGGGAGCACATCCGCCGCTTCATGGAAGAAAGAGGCCCTGGCGTGCCCGAAGGCGAGCCCTTGCAGAACTTCGAGCGCCCGAGAACCCTGTGGCAAAGCATGGGCGTGGTCAGCCCCTTCGGGCCGAAGTTCGGCTGGTGGTGGGAGGCCAGCCCGTTCCTGACCAGCGTGGTTCTGTTGGCCTTCCCGTTCTCCTTCCCTTTCGCCATGGCTTGGGCGGTCTGCAACCGGATCAGCCACATGACCATGCGCAAGACGATCTGGCCGGATGAGGTGCATCGGCGCATTGGGCAGGCGACGCGCAGCGCGGATGCACTGGGCTATTCATCCGATCGTTGATGGTCCCTATCCATTGAGAAGTTACCCGATTTCAGGAGCCGACTTGAAAGTCAAAAGCAACCAGATCGACAACGACGAATCTTCGATCGATCGGCCAATGGCAGCGCGTCATTTTCTCTTGGCGCTTCTGTACCTTTTGGCAGTCGTCGCTTGCGGCTTAGCCGCCTGGTTCGCATTTGCGGCGAACGCCAAGGCAACTCTGGCCTTGGGTGTTGTCGCGTTGATCTTGCAAGCGATCGCGCATTTCTACGCGAAAGCAACGGCGGCCTCAGCTACCGAGGGCAAAGGTCGGTCATTGCAGGCAGGAGTTGACGTCATGGAGCTGTGCTCCGCGTGCTACGCACAAGTTCCGATGGAAGCACCGGCGTGTCCTCATTGTGGAAAACACCGCCTAGCCTCATGAAGCGATTGCTGCTGTCTGTTGCAGTTTTTGTTGCAGTCCTCATCGCGTCGGCGGTGGCGTACCGCGGCTATCGGGTGAGCACGAGCACTTCCGACACTTCAACCGCGGTATCGAGCGATGAGAGCCGGGCCCAGGGAAGGCTGTTGGCGAAGCTTCGTTTCGATGCGCCGTCTTTTGGCGATTGCTCGGTCCATGACGCGTGGCTGGAAAAGTCCTCCACGTTCGTGACGCGCAGCTGGTTCGGCATTCGTCTGGGCAAAGAGACCATTCCGACAGCCGCCATCCATGTGGTCCTCAACATTCCCAAGGACCCATTCCAGTCTGCGGAAAGCTTGAGCTTCGACGAGACGAATCCGACCGCCTCCGACTTGGGGCTGACGGGTTCGTTCACCCAGACCGTCACGATCAACGCGACGCGCTACCGGCTGTTCGGATCGAACACCGTGTTTCCGCCGCCTGCGGTCATGAAATTCAGCTGTGGCACAGCAAACGCACATGCAACGTTGGCGAACTAGGATTTTTCCGGTCCGCGCGATGTCGATCGGCCAGTCCCTGAACCGACAGGACGGGAAGATCGCGCGCGGCCATGCATCGAACGAAGACCGGCATGACCGGCACCGACACCAGGGAGGTGGATAACCATGTCATCAGACACGTCAAGCAGCGTCATGCCGACCTATGGCGCCGCGCCATGGAAACTCGAAGGCCTGAACGTCGCGCGGCTTTCGGAGCAGGCGCGGCTCATCAAGCTGCAGCTGCCCGCGTCGGCGCCGCAGAACGCTGTCGTCGTCGAGCGCTTCACCGGCACCGAGGGCCTCAACGAGCTCTTCGAGTTCACCATCGACACCCTCGCCACGTCGAGCGAGTTCGATCCCTTCGCGCTGATCGGCGAAGAGCTGAGCCTGCGCCTGTTGCTGGCCAATGGCAGCTTTCGCACCTGGCACGGCTACCTCACGGCCGTCGATGCGCTGGGTGGTGACGGCGGCCTTGCGCGCTACCGGTTGCACCTGCAACCCTGGCTCGTCGCGCTCGGTCTGCGCCGCGACAGCTTCGTGTACGCGGTTAAGCACGTGCAGGACATCGTCAGCGAAGTGTTCGCCGACCACACGACTGCGAGCTTCAGTTTCGAAGTCACGCAGGAGATGCCCGTGCGGCCCACCTGCGTGCAGTACCGCGAGTCGGACCTCGCCTTCGTGCTGAGACTGCTGGCGGAAGAAGGCCTGAGCTTTCGCTTTGAGCATGAGCAGCAGTCGGCAAATGGCAGCAGCACGGGGAACAACACCACGCCCTCGCACCACCGCCTCGTGATCTTCGACCGCACGGCGACCCCACCCGATTGCGCCTTGCCGCAGATCCGCTTTCACCGCGTCGACGCCACCGAGTCGACCGACGCCATCACTGCATGGAGCAGCCGACGCCAGGTTGCCACCAACGCCGTCATGCGCAACGCCTGGGACGCCAGCGTGCTGCAAGCGCCCACCGGCGCGGTGCAGAGCGCGCTCGCGATGAGCGACGTGCCCGTGCTGGAGCACTACGACGGCGCCGGCGCGCAGCGCTACGCAGACAGTGCCACCGCCGCCCGTCGTGCCGAGCAGCAACTCGTAGCGTTTGAATCACGGATCAAGCGCTACAGGGCGGCGGGCAGCGTGCGACAACTCGGCGCGGGTGAACGCTTCACCCTCACGCAGCACGACCGCTACGAGGGCAGCCGATTCCTCGCGCTGCGTGTCTCCCACGAAGCCGCGAATAATCTCGGCGCGCAAGCGGCACAAGTGCTCGAAGCAAGCGAGCTCGAGAAGGGCAGCTACCGCAACAGCTTCGAAGCCCAGCCCGCCGAGGCGCAGGTCGTGCCGCTGTGGCGACCCAAGCCCACGGCCCCCGAGGCCATGGTCGCGCTCGTGGTCGGTGCCGATGACGACGAGGCACCGACCGCCGTCCACACCCAGCGTGATCATCGTGTGCAGGTGCGCTTCCATTGGCAGGCCCAGCGTGCGGGCCAGCAGCAATCGACGAGCAACGGACAAGGCAGCCTCGTCGCAGCCGGTCGCCACGCCAGCAACCGCCAGTCCGTCTGGCTGCGCGTGGCCGCGCCGGTGGCGGGCCCCAACTGGGGCGCCCACCACCTGCCGCGCGTCGGCTCCGAAGTGCTGGTGTCCTTCATCGAAGGCGACATCGACCGGCCGGTGGTCGCCCAGCAGCTCTACAACGGACAAGACCTGCCGCCCTGGTCGGCCGGCACCGATTCATCAGCCAACCATGCGGGCGTGCTCTCGGGCTGGCACAGCCGCGCGCTCGACGGCAGCGGCTACAACCAGTGGATCGCCGACGACGCGCCCGGCCAGGTACGCACCCGCCTGGCCAGCTCGCACGCGGCCAGCCAACTGAACCTGGGCCACCTCAACGCCCAGTCACCCGACGAGAGCAATCGCGGCGCCTGGCGCGGCACCGGCGCCGAGCTGCGCTCCGACGCCTGGGTCGCCACGCGCGCCGGCGAAGGTCTGCTGATCTCCACGCTGGCCCAGGAACGGGCGGCGGGCAGCGTGCAGGACACCACCAGCGTGCGCGGCCAGCTCGGGGGCGCGCTGCGCGAGGCGCAGAAGCTGTCTGATGCGGCCGGCGGTGCGAAGGCGCTGGCACTGAGCGCCACGGCGCTGCTGCAGCCGCTCATCGACGACATCGACCCGCAGAAGAACGGGCACTACCCGGGCAACGTCAACGGGCAGGACGCGCGCGAGCCGAAGGGCGGAGAAGGCGCAGGTTCGCGCGAAGGGCAAGACCCCGTACCTGCCTTTGCGCGTCCGCTCATAGTGCTCGATGCAGCCATGAGCCTGAACATGGCCACACCCGCCAGTGCCACGGTGTACGCGGGCGAGGCGATCCATTGGACCGCGCAGGCGCAGGCCCACGTTGCAGCGGGCAAGACCGTGAGCTTCGCGGCTGCCAAATCCATGGGCCTTTACAGCCACGAAGGCGGCATCCAGGTCATCGCGCAGGACGGGCCCGTGAGCGTGCAGGCGCATACCGACGAACTCGAATGGCTGGCCAAGGAAGGCTTCACGGTCACCAGCAGCAGCGACGAGATCCACGTGCTGGCCCAGAAGAAGATCACGCTCAAGGGTGGGCAGACGAGCATCGAGCTGGACGGGATGAACATCACACTGAAGATGCCCGGGCTGCTGGATGTGAAGGGGACGAGCAAGAGCTTTGTGGGGCCGAAGGGGAATCCGGCGGAGTTGATGGGGCTGCCGATGGGGTTGACTACCGAGCCCAAGCATTTCATCGAAGTCGAACGTCGCTACTACGACACGGATGCGGTCCAAGGGGCGGACGTCAAGGTGACGTTCTCGGACAAGAGCGTTCGCAGGGGCAAGCTGGGATCGGATGGGCAGTTGCGCTTCGATGGTGTGCCGGCCGGTGCCGCAGACATCGAGATCGGCGAAGACGCCAGGGAATGGCAAATCGATCCCGTCGAGGAGTCTCCGTCCAACCCCGCCTACGGGAAGGACGTGACACCTGAACAGGCCATGGCGCTCTACGCGCTGGTTTTCGGTTCGGAGGACAAATGAACGACGCGCTCGATTGGTTCTGGGGCGTCCTGCAGGGCGACTTCAACGAGGATGCCAGCCTGTCGCAAACAGTCGTCGGCAGCATCATCACCGCGATTCCCATCCTTGATCAGCTCGCGGACATTCGCGACGTGATTGCCAATTTGCACCAGCTCTCGAAAGACTCGGGCGACAAGTGGAAATGGATCGCGCTGGCCATCACGCTCATCGGCCTCATCCCGGTTCTGGGGAGCTTGCTGAAGGGGGTTTTCAAGTCGCTGGTGAAATTCCTCAAGCAGGGCGGCAAGTATGCCGACGAGGCACTGGAGACGATCCTCGCGATCATCCGTGGCGCCGGCAAGGGAGACCCGGTCAAGTGGCTCAAGAACCTGCCGATGGATCAGTATGCGAAGAATGCCGTCAAGCGGTTCGACGAGATCACGCAGAAGATCATTCTTGGCATCTCCGATGTGCGGCACCGGTGGCTGACCCGGAAGTTGCTGGGCGACAACGTGAAGCGGCTGGAGCTGGTCGAGCAGCAGATCGCGAAGTTGAGGGGCATGGGGCAGGCCAAGATTCCCGAAGTCATGCGGTTCCTCAAGTCCGAGCTCGACAAGCTGCTGGAGCGGGCCAAGCCCGCGAAGCTGGATGGCGCAACCGACACGGCCAATACCCTGGCGCACAGTGCCAAGCCGCTGCTTCGGCTCGACTATGAAGTGGCGGTCAAGCGCCGCGTCGGCGGCAAGGTGCAAAGCATGCGCGCCGCAGGCAAGAGCGAAGAGGAGATCGCGAAGGCCGCGAACGCCGAGCGCCGTGCGCTTGGCAAGGAATTCAAGGACAAGACCGACCCCGAGCTTCGGGAGGTCATCTACAAGCGCAACCAGGCGCTGTATGGCGACCCGCTGGGTCCGAAGTACGAAGACCTGAAGCGCGGCTATGTCATTCATCCCAAGACACGCGAGCGCGTGAATGTCGGCAAGGGGCAGCCCAAGACCGACGCCCAGATCATCGAAGGCGCCCAGAATGCAGGGGGCGACGACATGCCGTGGGACCTGATCATGGAGTTCTATCGCCAGAAGAAAACCGGTGACCCTGCGAAGGCGGCCAAGCTTCTCCGAGAAATCGACGCGATCGTCAACCGAGCAAAGAAATAGTTCCATGTGGCTCTACCTGCATCACACCGCCTCCGACCTCATCGACCTGGACCCCGCAACCGGCCGTTGGCGCCCGGTCGACGATGCCGAGAAACCGCCGGGCGCCTCGGTGCTCGCTGATCTGCCGGTCAAAGGCGGCTACACCATCGAGAACGACAAGCGCTACTACAGCTATTGGACGGACGACGAGAAGTTCGTTTTTCGCAGCGACGACGGCGCCGCGTTCGAGATCTGCCAGAAGCGTGGCGACGGCTCCGTGGTCATGCTCTCGCCCATCCTCCGAAGCGAGATCGCGCCTTCGCGGTATGGCGATGGGCGGTTGCGGCAAGGCTTCAGCCAGTTCCGGTTGATCGATGCTGCGACAGGCAATGTCGTCTTCGATCTGGACTACAACGCCGAGCGTTATCAGCGCCTGTACCAGTCCGACTTCACCGCCGCGGCGGCGGAGCAGGATCTGTCCGATTGGGATTTCTTCGTCGCCTTGCAGGGCGCCATCGAGATCTTCCAAGAGCGCGCCGCATCCGGCCGCGTCGCGTTCTCCGCGGAGGTCGATGGTTCGGCGCAGATCCAGGGGCAACGCATGCGCCGCGATGAGCTGCTGTTTGCAGATTCAGGCCAGAGCTGCCCACGCTCGGGCATCTGGGCCTGCCTGACCGATCTGCGCGTGAGCGTGGCCGTCACGCAGGGCGAACCGATGCCCTCGAATGGCGGGCAGTCGGTGCAATGGGTCTGGAGCCGCACTGCCTGAGCGCAGCCGCGACTTTTAACCCCGCCCCAGCCGGGTCACAAGCCCTTGCGCATAATTGACGCAAGCTATGACTCTCACCGAACTCAAATACATCGTCGCAGTCGCCCGCGAGCGGCACTTCGGCAAGGCGGCCGAGGCCTGTTATGTGTCCCAGCCGACGCTTTCGGTGGCCATCAAGAAACTCGAGGACGAACTCGAGGTCAAGCTCTTCGAGCGCAGCGCCGGTGAAGTGACCGTGACGCCGCTCGGCGAGCAGATCGTCCAGCAGGCGCAGAGCGTGCTCGACCAGGCCGCCAGCATCAAGGAGATCGCCAAGCGCGGCAAAGACCCGCTGGCCGGCCCGCTGAACCTGGGCGTGATCTACACGATCGGGCCGTACCTGCTGCCCGACCTGGTGCGCCAGGTGATCTCTCGCACGCCGCAGATGCCGCTGGTGCTGCAGGAGAACTTCACAGTCAAGCTGCTCGAGATGCTGCGCGCCGGCGAGATCGACTGCGCGATCATGGCCGAGCCCTTTCCCGACACGGGCCTGGCGATGGCGCCGCTGTATGACGAGCCTTTCATGGCGGCGCTGCCCGTGAAGCACAAGTTTGCCGACCGCGAGTCGATCACGTCGGAAGAGCTGCAGAACGAGACGATGCTGCTGCTGGGCACGGGCCACTGTTTTCGCGACCACGTGCTCGAGGTGTGCCCCGAGTTCGCGCGCTTCTCGAGCAACGCCGAGGGCATCCGCAAGAGCTTCGAGGGCTCGTCGCTGGAGACCATCAAGCACATGGTGGCCTCGGGCATGGGCGTGACGCTGGTGCCGCGCCTGTCGGTGCCGGCCGAGGCGCTCAAGCCCAAGGGCAAAGGCCGCAAGGACTCCGAGCAGATGGTGCGCTACCTGCCCGTGCGCGACGCGCAGGATCGCGACCCACCGATGCGCCGCGTGGTGCTGGCCTGGCGCCGCACCTTCACGCGCTACGAGGCGATTGCGGCGCTGCGCAACGCGATCTACGCGTGCGAGCTGCCGGGTGTCAAACGACTCTCCTAGCGATTCGGGGCCTTCGCCTACGCGCGGGCTGTTTGGGATCGCTGATCGCTGGGATAGAGTGAGGCTGTTGCGAAGCCGCCTGCCGGCTTTCAGAATTTCGGTGTTGTCACCCAACTTCAAGAAAGACCCCTCCGCCATGGCCAAACCCCCGAAAAAGACCAAGTCCCCGTCGCCCGCTTCTTCTGCCGGCAAGGTGCCCAAGAAGGGCGGCGCCGTCGTCGCGCAGGAGTCGGGCAGCCGCAATGCGCCGCTGATCAACATCGGCATCGAGCGCCAGGACCGCGCGGCCATTGCCGAAGGCCTGAGCCGTGTGCTGGCCGACACCTACACGCTGTACCTCACGACCCACAACTTCCACTGGAACGTGACGGGTCCGCACTTCAACTCGCTGCACGCGATGTTCATGACGCAGTACACCGAGCTGTGGGGCTCGACGGACGTGCTCGCCGAGCGCATCCGCGCACTGGGCCACTACGCGCCGGGCTCGTACGCCGAGTTCAGCAAGATCGCCACCGTGCCCGACGTGCCGCAGACCCCGCCCAAGGCGATGGAGATGGTGCGCATCCTCGTGAAGGGCCACGAAACGGTGTCGCGCATCGCGCGGGAGTTCATTCCGGTGGCCGAAGAGGCCGGCGACGATCCGACCGCCGACATGCTGACCGCGCGCTGCACGGTGCACGACCAGACGGCCTGGATGCTGCGCTCGCTGCTCGAGGACTGATGACGTCGGCCTGATCTCCCGGCACCTCTGATGTGTCGGGAGCCCCTTCAAAGAGAGCGGCACAATGGCCGCTCTTTTGACGTCTGCCTTGCCGCTTTTCGCATGCCTCTCGCCCGCCGTTTTGCGCTCTACCTCGATTTGATCCGCTGGAACCGGCCGGCTGGCTGGCTGTTGTTGCTGTGGCCCACGCTGGGCGCGCTCTGGTTCGCGGCCGACGGCTGGCCCGGTTGGCACCTCGTCGTGGTGTTCACGCTCGGCACCTTCCTCATGCGCAGCGCCGGCTGCTGCGTCAACGACGTGGCCGACCGTGAGTTCGACCGCCATGTGAAGCGCACGGCCCAGCGGCCCGTGACGAGCGGCGCGATGTCGGTCAAGGAGGCGCTGGGGCTGGGCGCGGTGCTGGCGTTGCTGTCCTTCGGGCTGGTGCTCACCACCAATCGCACGACGGTGCTGTGGTCGTTCGCGGCGCTGGCGATCACGCTGATCTACCCGTTTGCGAAGCGCTTCGTGTCGATCCCGCAGGCGGTGCTGGGCGTCGCCTTCAGTTTCGGCATTCCGATGGCCTTTGCCGCGGCGCAGTCGACAGTGCCGGCCTTTGCCTGGTGGCTGCTGGCGGGCAACCTGTTCTGGGTGCTGGCCTACGACACCGAGTACGCGATGGTGGACCGCGACGACGACCTGAAGATCGGCATGAAGACCTCGGCCATCACCTTCGGCCGTTTCGACGTGGCGGCGGTGATGGCCAGCTACGCGATCTTCCTGGCGGTCTGGATCTGGGCCGGTGCCAGCCGGTCGCTGGGGGCGCTCTTCTATGTGGGCATTGCCGTGGCGGCGGCGCAGGCGTTCTGGCACTGGCGCCTGATCCATGACCGCACGCGTGACGGCTGCTTCAAGGCCTTCCGCGAAAACCACTGGCTGGGCTTCGCGGTGTTCGTCGGCATCGTGGCCGGCTATGCCATCCGATAAAGCAAGAGGACGCACATGCTTGACCGCCTGACACAGAAGATCGGCCAGGAGGGCCTGTCCGAGTGGCATGCCATCACGCAGCAGATGGTCGACCAGTACGCGGTGCTCTCGGGCGATGGCGAAGGCGAGTGGATCCACCTTGATCCGGAGCGCGCAGCCCGCGAGGCGAGCTACGGCGGAACGATCGTGCCGGGCTTCTTCCAGGTCTCGCACCTGATCCGGCTGACCGACGAGGCGATGCGCACGCTGCTGCCCTTCGATTCGAACCACGCGCTGAACTACGGCTTCGACCGCCTGCGCTTCGCGAGGCCGATGCCGGTGGGCGCGCGCTTTCGGGCGCGGGTGCGCATTCTCAGCGCGACGCCCAAGGGAGAAGACGGTTTCCTGTTGAAGGAAGAGGTGCTGCTCGAACTCGAGGACGGCACGGTCACGCTGGCGGCCGAGTGGCTGTTCTTTCTCGGCCCGCGTGCGCTCGCTGGCTGACCCGCTTCAACCGCGGCCGAATTCCTCGCCCAGCTCGGCGGCCCGCGTCTGCGCTGCGCGGATGGCGGTCTTGAACTGCGCCTTGACGTTCGCGCCTTCCAGCGAGGTGATCGCCGCGTAGGTGGTGCCGCCCTTGGACGTCACGCGCTCACGCAGCACGGATGGTGGCTCGGTCGCGCTGTGCGCCAGCGCCGAGGCACCAGTGAACGTGCCGATGGCCAGCCGCTGGGCCTGGTCGGGCGTGAGGCCCATCTCGACGCCGGCTTCGGTCATCGCTTCGATGAAATAGAACACGTAGGCTGGGCCGGAGCCCGACAGGGCGGTCACCGCGTCGAGCGCGGGTTCGGTGTCGACCCAGATCAGTTCGCCGGTCGGCGCCAGCAGTTGGCCGACGCGCGCACGGTCGGCGCCGTCGACGCCCGGTCGCGCGAAGAGGCCGGTCATGCCCTTGCCCACCAGCGCGGGCGTGTTGGGCATGGCGCGCACCACGCGCTCGGTGCCGAGCCAGCGGGCGATGCTGTCGGACGGAATGCCAGCGGCCACGCTCAGGTGCAGGGCGTCGCCGGCAAAGGCGCGCACCGGGCGGGTGGCTTCTGCGAAGGTCTGGGGCTTGACGGCCCACACCACCACGTCGCAGCGCGCGAGGGCCTCGGTGGCCTCGGCCTGGGCCACGATGCCGAAGGACTGGGTCAGCTTGGTGCGGGCGTCTTCGAAGGGCTCGACCACCTCGAAGTTGTCGGCCGCAACGCCTTGCTGGATCAGGCCGCCGATGATGGCGCTGGCCATGTTGCCGCCGCCGATGAAGGCGATGGGGGGCAGGGGGCCCGGCGCGGTGCGGGGCAGGAAGGTCACGGCGATGGTCATGGTCGGTCGGTATAGGCGAAGGCGGCGAACTGCGTCACTTGCAGCGGGTTGAAATTGTCGTCGCTCACGACCACCAGCAGGCGGCGGCCGTCGGGCAGCGGTGGGCCCCAGCACATGCCCTCGGTGTTGTCGAGGCGCGAAAGGCCGAGGGTGGCGAAGTCGGCCACGAGCGTCTTGGCGGCCGGGCGGTGGTTGCCGGGCGCGAGGGTATCGATGGCGAGCACGTCGTCGGCGGCTCGGGTGTCTATTTCATACAGGCGCAGCGAATTGCCGGCGCCCGTGGCGTAGGCGCGCTCCAGCACCAGCATGCGGTGGGCGTCGAGCATCAGCACTTCGCTCACGCCGTTGTCGGCATAGGTGCCCGGCACGAGCGGGCGCAGCGGAATGGCGTCGGGCACGTAGGCGATCTGGCGCACGACGCGGCCGGTCGACAGGTCGACCTGGGTGAAGCGGCAGGGGCCGCCGGGGGCGGAGGTGGTCGGGGTCGAGCCGTCCTGGATCAGGGCGTTTTCCATCGCGAGCCAGGCCGAGCGGTCGTCGGGCGTGAGGGCCAGGCCTTCGAACGTCAGGTTGTCGCGCGGGCCGCGGCGCTGGGCCGGGTCCGGGGCGAACATCGCCGGCAGGGCGAATTCGCGCAGAAAGCGGCCGTCGCGCGCTGATTCATAGAGGGCGGGGCCGAAACCGCGGGCGATGTCGCCTTCGCTGGTCCACAGCAGGGTGCCGGCCAAGGGGCGCAGCCGCAGGGCTTCGGGGTCGGGAACGGGCAGGCCGGCGACTGCCTGGCGCCGCCCGGGCCAGGGGCCGCCACCGGGGCGTTGCAGTTGAACAACGCCGGTGGGTTCGGGGGCGGCGTCGGTCGGCAGGGGCCAGCGGGCGGTGTAGCAGCGCACGGGCGCCAGGTCTGACCGGTCATCGCTGAGAAGCAGGTACTCACCTTTGGCGGGGTCATAGTCGATGCCTGACAGGCCGCCTGCTGTGGTGCTCTCTATAGAGCGTCGATGCGCCCAGCGGGCTTCTCCCAGGCGCTGCAGCCGGCCCGTGTCTGAGGCCGGTGCTGCGCTGCGGCATCCCGCGAGCCCCAGTGATCCCAGCCCCAGCAGGCTTGCGCCGCCCGCCAGCAGGCGTCGGCGCAGCACAGAAGGCGGCGAAATGAGGGGGTGGGTGGGGGCGCGCACGCCACAAAGTCTAGCGGCTGTCGAAGTTCGCGTAATGAGGCAGTTGACATCCCCGGATATGGGTGCCACAATCGCGGGCTTCGCTTTCAAAAGGCGAAGCTTTCAGCCCAAAGCGGAAGCATCTCGAGTGGTTCGAGGTGTGGACGACGGGCCCAAGACTGACCGCGGTGTCTCCCTCCTGGAGGCTCATCGGTACAAGTTGGGAATATCAAGAAATGATCCAAACTGAATCCCGGCTCGAAGTGGCCGACAACACGGGCGCGAAATCCGTCCTGTGTATCAAGGTGCTCGGTGGCTCCAAGCGGCGTTACGCCAGCGTGGGCGACGTCATCAAGGTCAGCATCAAGGAAGCCGCTCCGCGTGGTCGCGTCAAGAAGGGCGAGATCTACAGCGCAGTGGTGGTCCGCACCGCCAAGGGCATCCGTCGTGCTGACGGTTCGCTCGTCAAGTTCGACGGCAATGCCGCCGTGCTGCTCAACGCCAAGCTGGAGCCTATCGGCACCCGCATCTTCGGACCGGTCACGCGCGAACTGCGCACCGAGAAGTTCATGAAGATCGTGTCGCTGGCACCTGAAGTTCTCTAAGGACACAACGCCATGAACAAGATTCGCAAAGGCGACCAGGTCATCGTGTTGGCCGGTCGTGACAAGGGCAAGCGCGGCGTCGTGTCGCTGCGCGCAGACGATTCGCATGTGATCGTCGACGGCATCAACCTCGTCAAGAAGCACACCAAGCCGAACCCCCTCAAGGGTACGACCGGTGGCATCGTCGAGAAGACCATGCCGATTCACCAATCCAACGTGGCGATCTTCAATGCCGCTACCGGCAAGGCCGATCGCGTGGGCATCAAGGTCACCCAAGGTGCCGACGGCAAGCGCGTGGCTGTTCGCGTCTTCAAGTCGAGCGGCGACGAAATCAAGTTCGCCTAAGAGGTACTCACATGGCACGTCTCCAACAACACTATCGCGAGAAGATCGCGAAAGACCTGACGGAAAAGTTCGGCTACAAGTCGCCGATGCAAGTTCCGCGTCTCACCAAGATCACCCTGAACATGGGTGTGGGTGAAGCAGTCGCCGACAAGAAGGTCCTCGACAACGCTGTCGCCGACCTGACCAAGATCGCTGGCCAGAAGCCTGTGGTCACCAAGTCGAAGAAGGCCATCGCCGGCTTCAAGATCCGCGAAAACCAGCCGATCGGCTGCATGGTCACGCTGCGTGGCGTGCACATGTACGAGTTCCTGGACCGTTTCGTCACCGTGGCCCTGCCCCGCGTGCGTGACTTCCGTGGTATCTCGGGTCGCGCATTCGACGGCCGTGGCAACTACAACATCGGCGTCAAAGAGCAGATCATTTTCCCTGAGATCGAGTACGACAAGGTCGACGCCCTGCGCGGTCTCAATATCAGCATCACGACGACGGCCAAGACCGACGAAGAAGCCAAAGCGCTTCTCGCTGGCTTCCGTTTCCCGTTCAAGAACTGAGGCGAACCATGGCTAAACAATCTTTGATCCAGCGCGAACTCAAGCGCGACAAGCTGGTTGCCAAGTTCGCTGCGAAGCACGCTGAGCTGAAGGCAATTTCCAACGACGCGAAGAAGAGCGACGAAGAGCGCGCAGCAGCCCGCCTGGGCCTGCAGAAGCTCCCGCGCAACGCGAACCCCACGCGCCAGCGCAACCGTTGTGCAATCACCGGTCGCCCCCGTGGCACCTTCCGTCAATTCGGTCTGGCCCGCGCCAAGATCCGCGAACTGGCTTTCAACGGCGACATCCCCGGTGTCACCAAGGCCAGCTGGTAAGCCAGGCAGGAGCAAACAACATGAGCATGAGTGATCCCATTGCCGACCTGCTGACGCGTATCCGTAACGCGCAGATGGTGGCGAAGCCCACTGTGTCGATCCCGTCTTCTAAGGTGAAGGCTGCGATTGCACAAGTCCTGAAGGACGAAGGCTACATCGACGGCTTCGAAGTGAAGACCGATGCCGGTAAGTCCGAACTCGTCATCACGCTGAAGTACTACGCTGGCCGCCCGGTCATCGAACGTATCGAGCGCGTGAGCCGCCCCGGCCTGCGCGTCTACAAGGCCAGCGCAGCCATCCCGCAAGTCCAGAACGGCCTCGGCGTTGCGATCGTCACGACCCCCCAGGGCGTGATGACCGACCGCAAGGCTCGCGCTACCGGTGTCGGTGGCGAAGTTCTGTGCTACGTCGCCTAACCGAGACATCGAGGAGTTACTGAAATGTCCCGAGTAGGAAAAATGCCGGTCGCCATCCCCGCAGGTGTGGATGTGTCGATCAAGGAAGACCAGATCAGCGTCAAGGGCACGGGCGGCACGCTCAACCTGGCTCGCAATGCGCTGGTGAATGTCGTCAGCAATGACGGCAAGCTGAGCTTCGAGCCCGCCAACGAATCGCGTGAAGCGAATGCGATGAGCGGCACGATCCGTCAGCTGGTGAACAACATGGTGGTTGGCGTGACCAAGGGCTTCGAGAAGAAGCTCAACCTGGTCGGCGTCGGCTACAAGGCTGCAGCGTCCAACAACAAGTTGAACCTGCAAGTCGGTTACTCGCACCCGGTCAACATCGACATGCCGCAAGGCATCACGGTGACCACCGCGACCCCGACCGAAATCGTGATCAAGGGTGCTGACCGTCAGCGCGTTGGTCAAATCGCCGCTGAGATCCGCGCTGTTCGTCCGCCTGAGCCTTACAAGGGCAAGGGCATCCGTTATTCGGACGAGAAGATCGTGATCAAAGAGACCAAGAAGAAGTAAGGGGCAGCAAAATGATGTTGACCAAAAAAGCACAGCGTCTTCGCCGCTCGCGCCAGACCCGCATCCGCATCGCGACGCAGGGCGTGGCCCGCCTCACGGTGAACCGCACCAACCTGCACATCTATGCCACCGTCATCTCCGACGACGGCACCAAGGTGATCGCAACCGCATCGACGGCCGAAGCCGAAGTGCGCGCAGCACTCGGCGCCTCGGGCAAGGGTGGCAATGCCGCCGCTGCCACCGCCATCGGCAAGCGCATCGCTGAAAAGGCGAAGGCTGCCGGCGTCGAGAAGGTCGCTTTCGATCGCGCAGGTTTCGCCTACCACGGCCGCGTCAAGGCGCTGGCCGAGGCAGCCCGCGAAGCCGGTCTGCAGTTCTAAACGGACACGAGATTCAAAATGGCAAAGATTCAAGCAAGAACGCAGAACGAAGGTCCTGAAGACGGTTTGCGCGAGAAGATGATCGCGATCAACCGCGTCACCAAGGTGGTGAAGGGTGGTCGTATCCTCGGTTTCGCAGCACTGACCGTGGTCGGTGACGGTGAAGGCCGCGTCGGCATGGGCAAGGGCAAGTCGAAGGAAGTGCCTGCTGCCGTGCAGAAGGCAATGGAAGAAGCCCGTCGCAACCTGTTCAAGGCTGCGATCAAGAACGGCACGCTGCACCACCAGGTGCAAGGCCATCATGGCGCCGCCAGGGTCGTGATGTATCCGGCTCCCAAGGGTACCGGCATCATCGCCGGCGGCCCGATGCGCGCCGTGTTCGAAGTCATGGGCATCACCGACATCGTGGCCAAGAGCCATGGTTCGTCGAACCCCTACAACATGGTTCGCGCCACGCTCGACGGGTTGAAGAACTCGACGACGGCCGGCAATGTGGCTGCCAAGCGCGGTCTCACCGTCGAAGAAATCTTCGCCTGAGCGCAAGCTCTCGCAAGGCTGAAGGAAGCATTCAAATGACGCAACAACAAACCCTCAAGGTGCAGCTGGTGAAGAGCCCGATCGGCACCAAGGAATCGCATCGCGCGACCGTGCGTGGCCTCGGCCTGCGCAAGCTCAACAGCGTGAGCGAGCTGCAAGACACGCCCGCAGTGCGCGGCATGATCAACAAGATCAGTTATCTGGTCAAAGTTCTGTAAGAGAGACTGATATGGAACTCAATGGCATCAAGCCGGCAGCTGGCGCCAAGCACGCCAAGCGTCGTGTCGGCCGCGGTATCGGCTCCGGCATCGGCAAGACCGCAGGTCGCGGTCACAAGGGTCAGAAGTCGCGTGCGGGCGGTTTCCACAAGGTTGGTTTCGAAGGCGGCCAAATGCCGCTGCAACGTCGCCTGCCCAAGCGTGGTTTCAAGTCGCACCTGCTGAAGTTCAACGCCGAAGTCACGCTGACTGCTCTCGAGCAGCTCGGCCTGGCCGAAGTCGATGTCTTGGCACTGAAGCAAGCCGGCCTCGTGGGCCAGCTCGCCAAGGTCGTCAAGATCATCAAGACCGGCGAACTCACCAAGGCCGTCAAGCTGACGGGCGTGGGTGCGACCGCTGGTGCCAAGGCTGCGATCGAAGCAGCCGGCGGCAGCTTCGCCTGATCACCTTCGGACTGAAAGAAGTTCTTCGTGGCAACTAACGCGGCAACGATCGCAAAAACAGGCAAGTTCGGCGACCTCCGTCGTCGGCTCGTCTTTTTGCTGCTCGCGCTCGTGGTCTATCGGATTGGCGCGCACATTCCTGTGCCGGGTATCAACCCGGACCAGCTGGCAGCGCTCTTCCAGGGCCAGCAGGGCGGCATTCTGAGCCTGTTCAACATGTTCTCGGGCGGGGCGCTCTCGCGCTTCACCGTGTTCGCGTTGGGGATCATGCCGTACATCTCGGCGTCGATCATCATGCAGCTGATGACCTACGTACTTCCGACCTTCGAGCAATTGAAGAAGGAAGGCGAGGCCGGTCGCCGCAAGATCACGCAGTACACGCGCTATGGCGCGCTCGGCCTGGCTCTGTTCCAGTCGTTCAGCATCGCAGTGGCCCTCGAATCGTCGGCCGGTCTGGTGATCGCTCCCGGTTTCGGCTTCCGCCTGACCGCCATGGTGAGCCTGACCGCTGGTTCGATGTTCCTGATGTGGCTCGGCGAGCAGATCACCGAACGCGGCCTGGGCAACGGCATCTCGATCCTGATCTTTGCAGGTATCGCGGCCGGTCTGCCGGGCGCTATCGGCGGCTTGGCTTCGCTGGTGACGACCGGTGCGATGAATCCCATCGTTGCGCTCTTCATCATCGCTGTCGTGGTGCTGGTCACCTACTTCGTGGTGTTCGTGGAACGCGGTCAGCGCAAGATCCTCGTGAACTATGCGCGGCGCCAGGTTGGCAACAAGGTCTACGGCGGTCAGTCGTCGCACCTGCCCCTGAAGCTGAACATGGCCGGTGTGATTCCTCCGATCTTCGCGTCGTCGATCATTCTGCTGCCGGCAACGGTGGTGGGCTGGTTCAGCACCGGTGAAGGTGGCTTCCGCTGGATCAAGGACATCGCAAGCGCACTGCGCCCGGGCGAGCCGATCTATGTGCTGCTGTATGCCGCTGCGATCGTTTTCTTCTGCTTCTTCTACACGGCACTCGTGTTCAACAGCAAGGAAACGGCCGACAACCTGAAGAAGAGTGGTGCATTCATTCCTGGCATTCGCCCGGGTGACCAGACCGCTCGCTATATCGACAAGATTCTGGTTCGCCTGACGTTGGCCGGCGCGGTGTACATCACCTTCGTCTGCCTGCTGCCCGAGTTCCTGATCCTGAAGTACAACGTGCCGTTCTACTTCGGTGGTACCTCCCTGCTGATCATCGTGGTTGTCACGATGGACTTCATGGCCCAGGTGCAAAACTACATGATGTCCCAGCAGTACGAATCGCTGCTGAAGAAGGCGAACTTCAAGACATCGTAGGGCTGTGTTTCAGTTTTGAGTCCGGGCGGTAGACCGCCACGTTAAACAGTTTTAGGAGAATGAAATGAGAGTTTCGGCTTCGGTCAAAACCATCTGCCGTAATTGCAAGGTCATCCGCCGTAAAGGTGTGGTGCGTGTGATTTGCACCGACCCGCGCCACAAGCAGCGCCAGGGTTGATTGAAGAGTATTAGAGGACGCACATGGCACGTATTGCTGGCATCAACATCCCGCCGCACAAGCACACTGAAATCGGCCTGACCGCCATTTTCGGAATCGGTCGCACCCGCGCCCGTCAAATCTGCGAAGCGAGCGGCATCGAATATTCGAAGAAGATCAAAGATCTGACCGACGGCGATCTCGAGAAGATCCGTGACCAGATCGCTCTGTTCACGATCGAAGGCGATCTGCGTCGCGAGACGACGATGAACATCAAGCGTTTGATGGACATCGGCTGCTATCGCGGCTTCCGTCACCGTCGCGGCCTGCCGATGCGCGGCCAGCGCACGCGCACCAATGCCCGCACCCGCAAGGGTCCGCGCAAGGCTGCGCAGTCCCTGAAGAAATAAGGATAGACAAGCATGGCTAAAGCACCTGCAAACAACGCCGCACAGCGCGTTCGCAAGAAGGTTCGCAAGAACGTTGCGGACGGTATCGCCCACGTGCATGCCTCGTTCAACAACACCATCATCACGATCACCGATCGCCAGGGCAACGCCCTGTCGTGGGCTTCGTCGGGTGGCCAGGGCTTCAAGGGCTCGCGCAAGTCGACCCCGTTCGCTGCGCAGGTCGCTTCCGAAGTGGCCGGCCGTGCTGCTGTCGAACAAGGTATCAAGAACCTCGACGTCGAGATCAAGGGCCCCGGTCCTGGTCGCGAGTCGTCGGTGCGCGCCCTGGCTGCGCTCGGCATCCGGATCAATTCCATTGCCGACGTGACGCCCGTTCCGCACAACGGCTGCCGTCCCCAGAAGCGTCGCCGCATCTGATCGTCAGTCCGCAAGGCGCAGCCAGCTTTCGAGCGGCTGCGCATTTGTTTTTTCACTAAGCCCACCGCCATCGGCACATCCGCCGACGGCTCCCGCAGGCAACTGCGGCAGATGACACCAAGGAAATACCGTGGCACGTTACCTCGGCCCCAAGGCCAAACTTTCCCGCCGTGAAGGCACCGACCTGTTCCTGAAGAGCGCCCGCCGTTCGATCCAGGACAAGGCCAAGTTCGACTCCAAGCCCGGCCAGCACGGTCGCACCTCGGGTCAGCGCACCTCCGACTACGGTCTGCAGCTGCGTGAGAAGCAGAAGGTCAAGCGCATGTACGGCGTGCTCGAGAAGCAGTTCCGCCGCTACTTCGAAGAAGCCGATCGCCGCCGTGGCAACACCGGCGCCAACCTGCTGTTCATCCTTGAGTCGCGCCTGGACAACGTGGTCTACCGCATGGGCTTCGGCTCGACGCGCGCCGAAGCACGCCAGCTCGTGTCGCACAAGGCGATCACCGTGAACGGCCAGTCGGTCAACATCCCGTCGTACCTGGTCAAGACCGGTGACGTGATCGCCGTGCGCGAAAAGTCGAAGAAGCAGAACCGCATTGTCGAAGCGCTGCAACTCGCCCAACAAGTCGGCATGCCGGCCTGGGTCGATGTGAACGCCGACAAGGCCGAAGGCACCTTCAAGAAGGTCCCGGATCGCGACGAATTCGCAGCCGACATCAACGAATCGCTGATCGTCGAACTGTATTCGCGTTGATTTTCTCTACCCGCCTGCGCGTCTGTGCGCCGGCGGGAGATTGATATTGTTGTTCACGTTCCTGCTCCGCACTCTGTTGCGGATCAGGCGCTTCACCAGCCTTACCGGTGTAACGAGCCGGGGGTATTGAGAGGAAGTCTGCATGCAAACCACCCTGCTGAAACCCAAGACCATCCAGGTCGAGCAACTTGCCCCCAACAAGGCCAAGGTCACGCTCGAACCTTTCGAGCGCGGCTACGGCCACACGCTCGGCAACGCGCTGCGTCGCGTTCTGCTGTCGTCCATGGTCGGCTACTCGGCCACCGAAGTCACGATCGCTGGCGTTCTGCATGAGTACTCGTCGATCGACGGCGTGCAGGAAGATGTCGTCAACATCCTGCTGAATCTCAAGGGCGTGGTGTTCAAGCTCCACAACCGCGACGAAGTCACGCTGAGCCTGCGCAAGGACGGCGAAGGCCCGGTCCTCGCTTCGGACATCCAGACCCCGCACGACGTCGAGATCATCAATCCTGACCACGTGATCGCGCACCTGTCGCAAGGCGGCAAGCTCGACATGCAGATCAAGGTTGAAAAGGGTCGCGGCTACGTGCCCGGCACGATGCGTCGCTACGCCGACGAGCCGACCAAGTCGATCGGCCGTATCGTTCTGGACGCGTCGTTCTCGCCCGTCAAGCGCGTGAGCTACACGGTCGAAAGCGCCCGTGTCGAACAGCGTACCGACCTGGACAAGCTGCTGGTCGAGATCGAAACCAACGGTGCGATCAGCGCCGAAGATGCGGTTCGCGCATCGGCTAAAATTCTGGTTGAACAGCTCGCCGTGTTTGCGCAGCTCGAAGGCGGCGAACTCGCTGCATTCGATGCACCCGCACCGCGCAGCGCCCAGCAATTCGATCCGATCCTGCTGCGCCCTGTCGACGAACTCGAACTGACGGTGCGTTCGGCCAACTGCCTGAAGGCCGAAAACATCTACTACATCGGTGACCTGATCCAGCGCACCGAAAACGAGCTGCTCAAGACCCCGAACCTGGGTCGCAAGTCGCTCAACGAAATCAAGGAAGTCCTCGCTTCGCGCGGCCTCACCCTTGGTATGAAGCTTGAAAGCTGGCCGCCGGCCGGTCTCGACAAGCGTTGATTTTTGTTTGAATTGAGCCCCTGAGGGCTCGTGCCCGGGCAGTACCTGATACGGCTGCCTGTTTAATAAAGTAAAGGAAAAGCACCATGCGTCACGGACACGGACTTCGCAAACTCAACCGCACCAGCTCGCACCGCCTTGCGATGCTGCAGAACATGATGAATTCGCTCATCGAGCACGAAGTCATCAAGACCACGGTCCCCAAGGCCAAGGAACTGCGCCGCGTCATCGAGCCGATGATCACGCTCGCCAAGAAGCCCACGCTGGCCAACAAGCGTCTGGCCTTCGACCGCCTGCGCAGCCGCGACAGCGTCGTCAAGCTCTTCGGCGAACTCGGCCCGCGTTTCGCAGCGCGTCCGGGCGGCTACACCCGCATCCTGAAGATGGGTTTCCGCGTGGGCGACAATGCCCCGATGGCGCTCGTCGAACTGGTCGACCGTGCTGAAATTAAAGATGCTGGCGCTGAGCAAAACGCCGCTGAATAAGCTATAATTTATACTTGCCGCGCGATGGAGCAGCCTGGTAGCTCGTTGGGCTCATAACCCAAAGGTCGCAAGTTCAAATCTTGCTCGCGCAACCAATTTAAAAGGCCCTTTGAGAAATCAAAGGGCCTTTTTCTTTGTCCAAATTCCTTTGGAAATTCCCGGTCGAAATCAGGCGCAAAAGAAAGCCCTCGCGAAGAGGGCTTTTCTGTTTCTGGACCGGCCCCGCAAAGGGCCGGTTTCGAGAATGTGCGCAGTGAAGGCGCCTGAGGGACTGCGCTGACGCTCAGCCCACTCAAATCAGTCCGGAATGACCGCCGTGACCTCGATCTCCACCTTCGCGCGGTGCTCCACCAGCGCCGCGACCTGCACGCAGGTCATCGCCGGGAAGTTGCGGCCCAGCGCGTCGCGGTAGACCGGACCGAGCTCGGCCAGGCGTCGGCTGTACTCGTCGCGATCCGTCACGTACCAGGTCATGCGCACCATGTGCTCGGGGCCGGCGCCGGCTTCGCGCAGCACCTCGGCGATATTGCGCAGCGCCTGGCCGCACTGGTCGATGAAGTCGTCGGATTCGAACTGCTGCTGGGCATTCCAGCCGATCTGGCCGCCGACGAACACTTGCGTGCCGCGCGCGGCGATGCCGTTTGCATAGCCCTTCGGGGGCAACCAGCCGGGAGGCTGAATCAGTTTGTTCGTCATGATGATGGTGTCTCGCTGTTGCGTTGTCTCAATTTGAAGCGCTGGAGTTTGCCGGTTTCGGTGCGCGGCAGCGCCGTCACGAACTCGATCTCCCGCGGGTACTTGAAGGGGGCGATGGTGGCTTTCACGTGGTCCTGAAGCGCCTTCGCCATCGCTGCGTCGCCGGTGTTGCCGGGCTTGAGCACGCAGAAGGCTTTCACGATCATGCCGCGGTCGGCGTCGGGCTTGCCGATGACGCCGCACTCGGCCACGGCCGGGTGCTTGAGCAGCGCATCTTCCACTTCCGGGCCGCCGACGTTGTAGCCGGCCGTGATGATCATGTCGTCCGCACGCGCCTGATAGAAGAAGTAGCCGTCGTCATCCTGCACGAACGAGTCGCCGGGGTAGTTCCAGCCGTTCTTCACGTAGTCGGCCTGGCGCGGATCGTCGAGGTAGCGGCACCCGACCGGCCCTTGCAGCGCCAGCTTGCCGACCGTGCCGCGCGGCACTTCGTTGCCCTGGTCGTCGACCACCTTGGCCGTGAACCCCGGTACCGCCTTGCCGACGGCGCCGCGGCGCACCTCGTCGCCGGCGGCCGAGATGTAGATGTGAAACACCTCGGTGCCGCCGATGCCGTCGAGCATCTCGATGCCGGTGGTGTCTTTCCAGAGCTGGCGCGTGGCGTCGGGAAGCGCCTCGCCTGCGCTCACGCAGATGCGCAGGCTCGGCGCTCCGTGCTGCCGGACGAAGGGCGCCATCTGGCGATAGAAGGTGGGCGCGGTGTAGCAGATGGTCGCGCCGACCTCGTTGATGAGCTTCACGAGCGCTTCGGGCGAGAACGATCCGTCCGGGAAGTACACCGACGCACCGGCCCACATCGGGAAGACCAGCAAGCCGCCGAGCCCGAAGGTGAAGGCCAGCGGCGGCGTGCCGACCACGATGTCGTCGCTGCGCGCGCGCAGCACGTGGCGCGGCCAGGTCTGGCACATGGCGACCACGTCGCGGTGCGTGGTGACGGGTGCCTTGGGCTTGCCCGTGGTGCCCGAGGTGAAGGCGAGCAGCGCGATGTCGTCGGCCGCCGTGGGGCAGGCCTGGAAAACGCCGCTCTTGCTGGCCGCGCGTGCCGACAGCGAATCGGGTGCGTCGGGCTGGTTGAAGGCAATCACCGTCGCGAGCACGGGGTGCACCTGCTGCGCAGCCACCAGCTCCTCGAGCAGGCGACCTTCGCACAGCGCGGCCACGGGCTGCGATTTCTCGATGATCTCGCCGAGTTCCTTGGCGCGCAGCAGCGGCATCGTCGCCACCGCAATCAGCCCGGCCTTGACCACGGCCAGCCACGACAGCGCCATCCACACCGAGTTGCCGCCACGCAGCAGCACGCGGTTGCCGGGCACGAGCCCGAGATCCTCGACCAGCACCTGGGCGATGCGGTTCACCTCGACGCCCGCCTGGGCGTAGGTGAGCACGCCGGCGGGCGAGCGCAGCATCGGCTTGTCACCGAAGCCCTTGGCGACCGCCTTGTCCAGCAGCTCCTCGACCAGGTTCAGCTGGTCGGGGAACTGCAGCTCGGGCAGGTCGTAGCGAAAGACCGGCAGCTGCGCGGCAGGCGGCAGGCGGTCATGAACGAAGCGATCGACTTGAGCAGACACGATTTCACCCCCGCAAAACGGATTTGCCGATGATCAGTTGCTGGACTTCCGTCGCGCCTTCGTAAATGCGCAGCGAGCGGATGTCCCGGTACAGGCTTTCGATCTTGGTGCCGACCTTCACGCCGAGGCCCCCATGCATCTGCAGCGCCATGTCGATCACGCGGCTCGCGTTCTCAGTGGCGCACATCTTGGCCATGGCGGCAGCCGCCGACACGTCGCCGACCGCCGGCGCGCCACGGCGCTCGGCGTCGTCGCGCATCCACGCGGCGCGGTAGGTCAGCAGCGCGGCGCTGTCGATCAGCGCGGCCATTTCGCCGAGCTTGGCCTGCGTGAGCTGGAAGTCGGCCAGCGTCTGGCCGAACATGCGGCGGCCCTTGGCGTGCGCGATGGCTTCGGCGAGCGCACGGCGCCCCATGCCGAGTGCGGCGGCAGCCACCGACGCACGGAAGATGTCGAGCGTGCGCATCGCGAGCTTGAAGCCGCCGTTCAGCGTGCCCAGCTGCGCCGTGCGCGGCACGATGCAGTTGTCGAAGCGCAAGGAGGCCAGCGGGTGCGGCGCCATCACGTCGATGTGGGCCGAGGTGTCGAGTCCCGGCGTCGTCGCGTCGACGATGAACACCGTGATGCCGCGCGTGCCGGCCGTGGGGTCGGTCTTCGCGAACACGCAGTAGAAGTCGGCGATGCCGCCGTTGCTGATCCAGGTCTTCTCGCCGTTCAGGCGCCAGCCGTCGGCGGTGGGCTCGGCGCGCATCGCCATCGCTGCCACGTCGGAGCCGGCTTCGGGTTCGCTGAGTGCGAAGGCCGCGATCTTCTTGCCTTGGCCCACGGCCGTGAGGTACTGCGACTGCTGTTCGGGCGTGCCGTCCAGCGTGATTGCGCCACTGCCCAGGCCCTGCATCGCGAAGGCGAAGTCGGCCAGTGGCGAGTGGTAGCCGAGCGTTTCGCGCAACAGCACGAGCGCGCGCGAATCGAGGCGTTCGAGCGCGCCGCCGGCACTGCCGGGCACCGCGTAGCGCAGCCAGCCGGCGTCGCCGAGACGGCGCACCCATTCGCGGCAGGCGGCGCGGTCGTCGCGCTCATCGATCTCCTGTGCGGCGCACCAGGGCAGCAGGTCGTTGGCGAGCGCGCGGTGCGCGTCGTCGAAGAACGGCAGCGCGAGGTGCGCGGTCGAAGGTGGGGCGGGGATCTTGGTCATCATGATGCGCGTCAGTCTCCGCCGAACACCGGCTTGCGCTTGGCCGCGAAGGCCTCGTAGGCGCGCTTGAAGTCTTCGGTCTGCATGCAGATCGCTTGCGCCTGCGCTTCGGCCTCGATGGCCTGGTCGATGGTCATCGACCACTCTTGCGCGAGCATCGTCTTGGTCATGCCGTGCGCGAAGCTCGGGCCTTCGGCCAGGTCGCGCGCGACCTTGGTGGCGGCGTCGAGCAGCGAGGCGCTGTCGTGCAGTGCGTTGAAGAAGCCCCAGGCCTGGCCTTCGTCGGCAGTCATGGCGCGGCCGGTGAACAGCAGCTCCGAGGCGCGGCCCTGGCCGATCACGCGCGGCAGCAGCGCGCAGGCGCCCATGTCGGCGCCGGCCAGACCCACGCGGGTGAACAGGAACGCGGTGCGCGTAGCGGGCGTGCCGTAGCGCAGGTCGCAGGCCAACGCGATCATCGCGCCGGCGCCGGCACACACGCCGTCGATCGCACCGACGATCGGCTGCGGGCAGTTGCGAATGGCCTTCACGAGGTCGCCCGTCATGCGCGTGAATTCGAGCAGCTCGGGCATGCGCATGCCGGTCAGCGGGCCGATGATTTCATGCACGTCGCCGCCCGAGCAGAAGTTGCCGCCGGCGCCGGTGATGACGATCACCTTCACGTCGGTCGCGTAGGTCAGCGCGCGGAACAGGTCGCGCAGCTCGGCGTACGAGTCGAAGGTCAGCGGATTCTTGCGCTCGGGGCGGTTCAGCGTGATGGTGCCGACGCCGGCCTCGAAACGCCAGGCAAAGTGCTCGGCCTTGTAGTCGGACTTGGGCTCGAATTGCGCGCGCATGGGATTGCTTGCGCCGATGTAGTGCTTCATGCGGTCTCCGCTAATTGGCTGCTGTGTGAATGTTGCTTGACCTTGCCGAGCAGCTTGTGAAGCTGCGCGATCTCCTTGGGGTTGAGGCTTGAAAAAGCCTCGACGATCCAGTCTTCGTGCTGCTGCGCCATCTCGTTGAAGAGCTTGCGTCCGCGCGGTGTGAGGCGCACGCGCCAGGCGCGGCGGTCGCCCTCGACGTTGATGCGCTCCACCAGCCCTTCGGTCACGAGCTGGTCGGTGATGCCGGTGACGTTGCCGCCCGTGACCATCATGCGGCGCGAGAGCTCGTTCATCTTCAGGCCGTCGGGCGAGCGCTCGAGTTGCGACATGAGATCGAAGCGCGGCAGCGTGGTGGCGAACTGCGCGCGCAGTCCGTTGCGCACCTGCTTTTCCACCAGCTGTGTGCAGGTGAGCATGCGCAGCCAGAGGCGCAGCGCCTCGGGGTGCTCGCTGTGGGCGCGTGCTTCGAGGTCCATGTCAGTGCGTCTCTTCGGTGTCGGCCGCGCGGCCCGCGGCAGCGGTGGCCGCGGCGATCTGCTGCTGCTTGGCGATCTCGCGGTACATCTGGTCGCGGCCGCTCAGGTACTGCTTGGGCCAGTCGACGTCGCGGCTTTGCAGCTTGGCGGCTTCGTGCAGCGTCCATGCGGGGTCGGCCAGGTGTGGGCGCGCCACGGCGCACAGGTCGGCGCGGCCGGCCGCGATGATGCTGTTGGCCTGGTCGGCGTCGGTGATGGCGCCCACCGCGATGGTCGAGATGCCGACCTCGTTGCGGATGCGGTCGGCAAACGGCGTCTGGTACATGCGGCCGTACACGGGCTTGGCGTCGCGCGTGGTCTGGCCCGACGACACGTCGATGAAGTCGGCGCCGGCCTCCTTGAAGAGGCGTGCGACCACCACGGCGTCGGCGTCGGTGTTGCCGCCGGGCGCCCAGTCGTGCGCCGAGATGCGCACGCTCATGGGCTTGTCGGCCGGCCACACGGCGCGCATCGCGCGGAACACTTCGAGCGGGTAGCGGCAACGTGCTTCGATGTCGCCGCCGTATTCGTCGGTGCGCTGGTTGGTGAGCGGGCTGATGAAGGCCGACAGCAGGTAGCCGTGCGCGCAGTGCAGCTCGAGCCAGTCGAAGCCGCATTCGACCGCGCGGCGCGTCGAATCGACGAACTGGTCGCGCAGCGTGTCCATCTCGGCGCGCGTGATCGCGGCCGGCAACTGGTTCTGTTCACCGTAGGGCAGGGCGCTCGCGCCGAGTACGGGCCAGTTGCCGCTTTCGAGCGGCTCGTCGGTGCCTTCCCAGCCCACGCGCGTCGAGCCCTTGGGGCCGCTGTGGCCGAGCTGGATCGCGATCTTCGCGCTCGACTGCGTGTGCACGAAATCGACGATGCGTTTGAACGCGGCCTGCTGCGTGTCGTTGTACAGGCCCGTGCAGGCCGGCGTGATGCGGCCTTCGGGCGTCGGGCTCGTCATCTCGACGCACACCATCGCGGCGCCGCCGAGCGCGCGTGCGCCCAGGTGCACCAGCAGGAAGTCTTGCGGCACGCCATCGATCGCACTGTAGGTGGCCATCGGCGAGACCACGATGCGGTTCTTGAGCTCGAGGCCGCGCACCTTCAGCGGCATCAGCATCGGTGCCATCGCCTTGCCGCCCGCCAGCCATTGTTCGTAGCCGCCGAGCCATTGCGTGTCGCGCACGCGCAGGTTCTCGTGGCTGATGCGCTGCGAGCGCGTGAGCAGCGAGTAGGCGAACTGCTCGATCTCCATGCCCGTGTAGCGCGGCACGTTCTCGAACCATTCGGTGGAGTTGCGCGCGGCGTTCTGGATCTTCAGCACCTCGACACTGCGACGTGCTTCATAGCCTTCGAGCACGTGGTCGAGCGTGCCGCCTTGTTCGAATTCGTTGGCCAGGTCGATCGCGTCTTCGAGCGCGAGCTTGGTGCCCGAGCCGATCGAGAAGTGCGCCGTGTGCGCGGCGTCGCCCATGAGCACGACGGGCACCGAACGGCCGTCGACGTCGATGCGGTGCGTCCAGCGCTCGCACACCACGCGCGGAAAGCGGATCCAGTTGGCCGAGCCGCGCAGGTGCGTGGCGTTGCTGATGAGCGCGTGGCCGCCGAGGTACTTGGCGAACAGCTTCTCGCAGAAGGCGACAGCCTCGGGCTGCTCCATCTGGTCGAGGCCGTGCGCCTTCCACACGGCCTCGGGCGTCTCGACGATGAAGGTCGAGGTCTTGTCGTCGAACTGGTAGGCGTGCGCCTGGAACCAGCCGTGCTCGGTCTCTTCGAATGCGAAGGTGAAGGCGTCGAAGGTCTGGTGCGTGCCCAGCCACACGAAGCGGCAGTTGCGCAGATCGACGTCGGGCTTGTACACGTCGGCGTAGCGCTGGCGGATGCGGCTGTTGAGGCCGTCGCTCGCAATGACGAGGTCGGCCTTGTACTGCGCGGCAATGGCCTGGTCGTCGGTGGCGTCGGTTTCGAACACCAGCTCCACGCCGAGTTCGAGGCAGCGTTCCTGCAGGATGTTCAGCAGGCGCTTGCGGCCGATGCCGCAGAAGCCGTGGCCGCCCGAGCGCACCTGGCGGCCCTTGAAGAAGACCTGGATGTCGTCCCAGTGGTGGAACTCGTTGCCGATGAGCGCGGCCGTGGGGCCGTCGGCCGCGCGCAGGTTGCCCAGCGTCTGGTCGCTCAGCACCACGCCCCAGCCGAAGGTGTCGAACGGGCGGTTTCGCTCCACCACCGTGATCTGCAGCGCCGGGTTGCGTGCCTTCATCAGCAGGGCGAAATACAGGCCGGCCGGACCCCCACCGATGCACAGGATGCGCTGGAGGTCCGAGGCGGGCGCGAGGCGGGGGGAGGTCAAGCTGTTCATGGTTGAATAGTTTAGGCATAAACAATCTGTTGTCAACGAGGAGTTCTCTGCAGAGCCCGCCGACCCGCTCCCAGGTGGGATGTCATGCAAATTCTTTGAAAAATCAATACCATGGACGGATGCAACACTTGATACCCAAGATCGAGTCGCAGCTGGCCTCGCTGCCCGTGCCCATCGCACTGGAGTTGCCCGACGGGCGCCGGGTCGCCCAGGCGGGTTCCCGCGTGACGCTGGCTTTCAAGGAGTGGTCGGTGCTGGCCAAGCTGGCCGGCCGGCAGGTCGGGGCCGTGGGCGAGGCCTACGTCGAGGGCAAGGTGCAGATCGAGGGCGCCATGCGCGACCTGATCGACGCCACTGTCGGCCTGTTGCCCGGCAACCCGGCCGAGACCGACACCAGCTGGTGGAGCCGCCTGCAGCACCGCGCCAAGTCGCGCGGCTCGCACTCGCTGCGCAAGGACGCCGCGCAGATCGAGTTCCACTACGACGTCTCCGACGATTTCTACGCGCTGTGGCTCGACCCGCGCCGCGTCTATTCATGCGCCTACTTCCGCACGCCCGAGCTCACGCTGGCGCAGGCGCAGGAAGCCAAGCTCGACCACATCTGCCGCAAGCTCATGCTGCAGCCCGGCGAGCGTTACCTGGACATCGGTTCGGGCTGGGGCGCGCTGCTGCTGTGGGCGGCCGAGCACTACGGCGTGGACGCCACGGGCATCACGCTGTCGAAGAACCAGCACGCGCATGTGCAGCGGCTCATCGAAGAAAAAGGGCTGCAGGGGCGCGTGCGCGTGGAGCTGCGCGACTACCGCGAGCTGCCCGACGATCTGCCCTTCGACAAGATCTCGTCAGTGGGCATGTTCGAGCACGTGGGCGCGGCCAACATGCCGACCTACTTCCACAAGATCCACACCTTGCTCAAGCCGGGCGGGTTGGTGCTCAACCACGGCATCACCTCGGGCGAGCTGAACTACCGCCAGCTCGGCGCGGGCATGGGCGACTTCATCGAGAAGTACATCTTCCCCGGCGGCGAACTGCTGCACGTGACGCACGTGCTGCGCGAGACCGCAGCAGCCGGGCTGGAGATGGTCGATACCGAGAGCCTGCGCCCGCACTACGCGCGCACGCTGTGGGCGTGGTCCGACGCGCTCGAGGCGCAGCTCGATGCCGCGCGCGAAGTGCTGGGCCGCAGCGGCGGGCGCCAGGGCGAGAACGCCGAGCGCATTCTTCGCGCCTACCGCCTGTACCTCGCGGGCTCGGCCATGAGTTTCGAGCAGGGATGGATCTCCTTGCATCAGATGCTGTCGACAAAGCCTGACGGCAATGTAGGGCGCGCAGGCGTCTTGCGCGGTGCGCAATCGGTGTACCCTTTTGCCCGTGACTACATCTACAAATAAGTGAGGACCCCAACACCATGCTCTACCGCTTCAAATCCCGGGCCGCTCCTGACTTCGTGATGCTCGAGGTGCATGCGCGCCAACTGCTCGACATCGTCGGCAAATCGGCCGCGCCGCAGGGCATCATCACGGTCGAGCAGATTCCGTCCGCCATCGCCGCCCTCGAGGCTGCACTGGCCCGCGAAAGCACCAAGCCCGCCGCGCACAACCACGACGAGCACGCGGTCGAAGGCCACGATGCCGACGCAGAGAAGCAGCATGTCGGCCTGCACCAGCGCGCCGCGCCGCTGCTGCACATGCTCAAGGACTCACAGGCCGAGAGCAAGGATGTGACCTGGGGGACCTGAGCCCCCCCGGCTCGTGATCAGTCCACCTTTGCGCCGGACTCTTTGACGACCTTCGCCCACTTCACGTGCTCACTCGCAATGAGCTTCGTGAAGTCTGCCGGCGAATTGCCGCTAGGGATCGCGCCCTGGGCCAGCATCTTTTCCTTGATCGCGGCTGTGCCCAGCGACTTCGCCACTTCCTGCTGGATGCGGTTCACGATCTCGGGCGACGTGCCGGCCGGCGCCAGCAACCCGAACCATGAGCTCGCCTCGTAGCCCTTGAGCGCGGGGCCGCCGGCTTCTGCCACCGTCGGCACATCGGGCAGCGCGGGCGAGCGTTGCGAACTGGTCACGGCCAGCGCCGTGAGCTTGCCGCCCTTGATCTGTGCCATCGACGACGGCAGGTTGTCGAACATCACATCGGCATTGCCGCCCACCATGTCCAGCAGCGCCGGGCCCGAGCCCTTGTACGGAATGTGGGCCATGAAGGTGCCGGTCATGCTCTTGAAGAGTTCGCCCGCCAGATGGATCGAGGTGCCGCTGCCGCTCGAGGCCATGTTCAGCTTGCCGGGATTCGCCTTCGCGTACTTGATGAAATCCTGCACGTTGCGGATGTTCAGCTTCTTGGCTGTTTCGGCGTTCATCTCCATCACGTTCGGCACCGCGGCCACCAGCGTGACGGGTACGAAGTCCTTGATCGGATCGAAGGGCAGCTTGGGGTACAGAGCGCGGTTGATGCCGTGCGTGCCCACGGTGCCCATCAGCAGCGTGTAGCCGTCGTTGGGGGCGCGCGCGACGATCTCGGCGCCCACGTTGCCGCCAGCGCCCGCACGGTTGTCCACGATGAACTGCTGGCCGAAGGCCTTCGACAGCTCGGGCGCGACCGCGCGCGCCAGGATGTCGGTCGTGCCGCCGGCCGCGAAGGGCACGACGATGCGCACCGGCTTGGTCGGCCAGGTGCCTTGGGCGTGCGCGGCGCCGCCCAGCAGCGCGAGCGTGGCCGCCGCCGTGGCGACCAGTGCGAAGCGGCGGGTAGATGAAGTAGCGGAAGGAGAGCGAGAGGTAAAAGTCATGCGCGTCTTTGTACAGGGGGGCGCCGCAGGCGTCGCGGGTAAAAACCCCGGCCTGCGAGGGCCATCGCCGCTCAACCCACCTGCATGCGTTGCGCGAACTGCGCCTCGCGAAAACGCGCCAGCACGAAGTCGACGAACACGCGCGTCTTCGGCGGCAGCAGCTTCTTGCTCGGGTAGTAGATCCACACGGCGCCCGAATCCTGGTACCACGCGGGCAGCAGCCGCACCAGCGCGCCGCTGCGCAGGCCGCGTTCCACGAAGGGCATCGGCAGCATCGCCACGCCGAGCCCTAGCAGCGCCGCCTGCGCGATCGCCTCGGGGTCGTTGAAGATCGCGCGCGGGCGCGTCGGCAACTCGACCATGGTTTCTTCGCCGCTCGCGTGCCGCAGCGTCCACGGCCGCAGCCGGCCCGTGGGCGAGGAGCGGCGCAGCAGCACGTCGAAGCGCGCCAGATCGGCCGGGTGCGCGGGCAGCGCGCGCCCCGCCAGGTAGGCCGGCGCCGCCACCGCGACCACGTGGATGCGCGCCAGCTCGCGCGCCACCACGCCGGGCGACAGCGCGATGCCGCCGCCGATGGCCGCGTCGAAGCCTTCGCCGATCAGGTCGACCTGCTGATTGTCGAAATGCCAGTCGGGCACGATGCCCGGGTAGCGCGCCAGAAAGTCGCCCATGAACGGCAGCACATGCTCGCGCCCGAAGGCCTGCCCCATGCTCACCTTGAGCGTGCCCGACGGCTGGCCGTCGTCCTGCGCGAGGCCCGCCACCGCGTCCTGCAGCGTGGCCAGCGCGCCGCCCACCTGCGCCAGGAAGCGCTCCCCGGCCTCGGTCAGCGTGAGCCGCCGCGTGCTGCGCTGGAACAGCCGCACGCCCAGCCGCGCCTCGAGCCGCGCCACGTTCTTGCTGACCGCCGCGGGCGTCAGCCCCAGGCGCCGCGCGGCCGCCGAGAAGCTGCCGCCCTCGGCGCTCTGCACGAAGGATTCGAGGTGATTCAGCGGTTCCATGTCGCGATTCTGGCGCCCATCTTCAACTTTGGGTTGAATCTGATCGGGCCGACTGATGACTACCGCAAAGGGAATGGAATTCCGACACTGAAGGCCTTCCTCCTCCAACTGATCGGAAAAATCATGGCTTCCACCTCTGTGTCCTCTTCGTCTTCCTCTCCCGTCCTGGCCGGCAAGGTCGCCTTCGTCACCGGTGGCTCGCGCGGCATCGGCGCCGCCATCGTGCGCCGGCTGGCGCGCGACGGCGCGGCCGTGGCCTTCACCTACGTCAGCGCGCAAGCCGAGGCCGAGAAGCTCGCCGGCGAAATCCAGGCCGCCGGCGGCCGCGCGCTGGCCATCCGTGCCGACGCCGGCGACGCCGCCGCGCTGACGGCCGCCATTGCCCAGGGCGCGCGCGCCTTCGAGCGGCTCGACATCCTGGTGAACAACGCCGGCGTGTACCTCGGCGGCGACCTCGACACCTTCTCGCTCGACGACTTCGACCGCACCATCGACGTCAACGTGCGCGCCACCTTCGTGGCCGTCCAGGCCGCCGCGCGCCACATGGGCGACGGCACGGGTCGCATCGTCAACATCGGCAGCATCAACGCCGAGCGCGTGCTGGACGCGGGCGCCAGCGTCTACGCAATGAGCAAGGCCGCCATCGTCGGCCTCACGCGCGGCCTGGCGCGCGACCTCGGCCCGCGCGGCATCACGGTGAACAACGTGCAGCCCGGTCCCATCGACACCGCCATGAACCCCGCCACCGGCCCGCGTGCCGCCTCGATGCACGACGTGATGGTGCTGCCGCGCCACGGCCGCGCCGAAGAAATCGCCGGCATGGTCGCCTACCTCGTGGGCCCGGACGGCGGCTTCGTCACCGGCGCCAACCTGAGCGTGGACGGCGGCTACACGGTCTGATCGGCAGCGACGTTGTCCGGCGCGCGCTCCACCGCGCGGATCAGCGTGTCGAGTGTCGCGCTCAGCCGGGCCAGCTCGCTGGCATCGACGCCCGCGAACAGCTCGGCCTCGCGCTGCCGCCCGAGCGCACCGACCGTCGCATGCAGCGCCTTGCCGGCGGCCGTGAGGTAGAGCCGGCTGCAGCGCTGGTCGGTCGGGTCGCCGCGGCGCTGCACGCGCTTGTGGCGCTTCAGGCCCGCCAGCGCGCGGCTCACGGCCATCTTGTCCAGGCCGGTGAGGTCGGCCACCTGCGCGCCCGTGAGCCCCGGCTGCGTGGCGAGCACGGCCAGCGTGCGCCACTCGTTCAGCGTGAGCTGGTGCTCGCGCCCCACGCGTTCATGGAACGGCCGTGCCGTCAGATTGACCACCCGCACCAGCTTGAAGAAGAGCGGGTCCATGGCCGTGTGTGTTTTCGCTTTCGCGTGTCAGCCGGCCAGCTTCTTCGCCGCCGTCACGATCGCGTCCACGCCGACGCGCGACTGCGCTTCCAGCACCGGCGCATAGCCGACCGGAATGCGCGGCGCGCCCAGCCGCGCGACGCGGCAGCCCATGGCCTCGGCCGCGCTCGCGGCGATCTCGGCGCCGAAGCCCGCGGCCTGCACCGCCTCGTGCACCACCAGCAGCCGCCCCGTGCGCGCGCACGACGACAGCACCGTCTCGCGGTCCCAGGGCCACAGCGTGCGCAGGTCGATCAGGTCGACCGCGATGCCCTCGGCCGCCAGCGCGTCGCAGGCCGCGGCGCAAGGCTGCATCTGCTTGCTCCAGCTCACGAGCGTGAGCGCGTTGCCCTCGCGCACGCGCGCCGCCTTGCCCAGCGGCACGACCAGCGTGTCATCCACCTCGCCGCGCACGCCCCACAGCGTCTTGTGCTCGATGTAGACCACCGGGTCGCCGCACTGCAGCGCCGCGCGCAGCAGGCCGTGGTTGTCCTGCGGTGTCGACGGGCTCACCACCACCACGCCCGGCAGGTGCGCGAACCAGGCCTCGAGCGACTGCGAATGCTGCGCCGCCGACGCGTCCCAGATGCCGCCCGGCATGCGCGCCACCAGCGGCACGCGGCCCTGGCCGCCGAACATGAAGCGGTTCTTCGCGGCCTGGTTCACCAGCTCGTCCATGCCGCACAGCGCGAAGTCGACCACGCGCATCTCGACCACGGGGCGCAGCCCCGCGAGCGCCATGCCCACGCCGGCGCCCATGATCGCGGCCTCGCTGATCGGCGTGTCGATCACGCGCTCGGCGCCGTACTGCTGCTGCAGTCCCTTGTACTGGCCGAAGATGCCGCCGCGGCCCACGTCCTCGCCGAGCACGACCACGCGCGGGTCGGCATCCATCTCCTGCTGCAGCGCGCGCACGGCGGCTTCGGAATAACTCAGCGTTGTCGTCACAGCCATTGGCCTGCTCCCGTGGTCTGCACGTCGGTGAAGGCAGCGCCGGGCTCGGGCCAGGGCGCGGCGTCGGCCACGGCGAGGGCGGTGTCCACCTCGTCGCGCGCGGCGTTCTCGATGGCGTCGAGCGTTGCGGCGGGCACGCCGGTGTCCAGCAGGTGGCCGCGGGCGCGCGCGATCGGGTCGGTCTCCAGCGCGGCCGCCAGCTCGGCCGGGTCGCGGTACGCCGCGAGGTCGACCGACACATGGCCCTTCACGCGGTAGGTGAGCGCGTGCAGCAGGCGCGGCCCGGCGCCGCTGCGCACCTCGGCCACCAGGCGCGCGGCGGCTTCGTGCACCGCGAACACGTCGTTGCCGTCGACCTGCGTGGCCGCGATGTCCATCGACGCGGCGCGCGCCGAAGCGCCATCACCGGCCGTCATCGGGCCGCTCGCGGTGGTCGCGCTCCAGCGGTTGTCCTCGCAGACGAAGAGCACGGGCAGGTCGTACACACGCGCCCAGTTCAGCGCTTCAAGGAACGGCCCGCGGTTGATCGCGCCGTCGCCGAAAAAGCAGACCGTGATGTCGTCGCCTTGCTTCAACAGCTTCTGTGCATGCGCCGCACCGACCGCGATCGGCAGGCCCGCTGCGACGACGCCGTTGGCACCGAGCATGCCGACCGAGAAGTCCGCGATGTGCATCGAGCCGCCCTTGCCGCCGTTGAAGCCTGTGGCCTTGCCGAACAGCTCGCACATCATCCGCGTGAGGTCCGCGCCCTTGGCCAGCGTGTGGCCGTGGCCTCGATGCGTGGAGGTGAGGTAGTCGCTCGCGCGCAGGTGGGCGCACACGCCCGCCGGCACGGCCTCCTGCCCGGTCGACAGGTGCAGCGGCCCGCGCACCTTGGCGGCGCCGCCCGCCTGCTGGCCGTAGGCGCTGACGCCGCCCTGGCTGGCGGTTTCGGCGGCGTTCTCGAAGGCGCGGATGCGCACCATGGCGCGGTACAGCGCCTCGTCGGTGCGGGGGGGAAGCTTCGATTCCATATGGTCTCCGGCGCTTGTGGGGGCTGCGCTTGGAGAAAAATCGTATCAAACGTGACGGAATCAGGTATCGGGCTTACCCGCCGCTGCCGGGCGATCTTCCTCAGGGCTTCTTGACCAGGTTGCAGCGAGATTCCGCCAGCGGCTGGAACGCCTGGTCGCCGGGCACCACGGCCTTCACGTTGTAGAAGTCCCAGGGCTCCTTCGACTCCGACGGCTTCTTGACCTGCACGAGCAGCATGTCGTGCACCATGCGCCCGTCGTCGCGGATGTGGCCGTTGGCCGCGAACATGTCGTTGATGCGCACCGACTTCATCTGCTTCATGACCGCGTCCGCGTCGTCGGTGCCGAGGGTCTGCACGGCCTTCAGGTAGTTGGTCACCGCCGAATAGGTGCCGGCGTGGATGAGGTTGGGCATCTTCTTCTGCTTCTCGAAGAAGCGCCGGCTCCACTCGCGTGTCTGCGCGTTGAGGTTCCAGTAGAAGGCCTCGGTCAGCACCATGCCCTGGGCCGTCGCCAGCCCCATGGCCTGGACGTCGTTGAGCGTGCCGCTCAGCGGCACGATGGTCTGCGTCTTGCCGAGGCCGAACTCGCGCGCGGCCTTCACGGCGCCGATCAGGTCGCCGCCCGCGTTGGCGATGGCCACGCCCTTGGCCTTCGACGACTGCGCCTGCAGCACGAAGGACGAGAAGTCCGATGCGCTCAGCGGATGCCGCGCGCTGCCGGTCACCTTGCCTCCCGCTGCGGTGATGGCGCCCGCGGCTTCCTGCTCGATGGAGTGGCCGAGCGCGTAGTCCACGGTGATGAAGTACCAGCTGTCGGTGCCCGACTTCGTCAGCGCCGCCACGGTGGGGCGCGACGTGGCATAGGCGTCCCACGTGTAGCTCACCGTGTAGGGCGAGCATTCCTCGTTGGTCAGGCGCATCGAACCGGGCCCGGTGGCGAACAGCAGGCGCTTCTTCTCCCGCGCCACGTTCGAGACGGCCAGCGCCACCGCCGAATTGATCGCGTCCACCACGATGTCGACGCGCTGCGTGTCGAACCACTCGCGCGCCTTGTTGGCACCGATGTCGGCCTTGTTCTGGTGGTCGGCCGAGACCATCTCGATGGCGAAGGCCGGCTTGGCGTCGCGCTTGAAGTCGTCGATGGCCATCTGCGTGGCCACCACCGAGCCGCGTCCGCCGAGCTCGGAAAAGATGCTGCTCATGTCGGTGAGCACGCCCACCTTCACGACCTGGTCCGAGAGCCCCGGCGCCGCGACGGCCGCGGGTGCGCACAGCGACAGCGCGCACGCGAGTGCGCAGGTGGTCATGCGGTGCGACGTGTTCATGCGGCCTCCTTCTGTTGCGACGACGCGCGCAAGCCGCGCGCCCAATGCCCGGCCTCGGCCAGCGTGCGCTGCGCCTCCGGCAGGAACGGGAACAGCGTGAAGACATGCACCGAGTCGGGCACGAGGTCCAGGCGCACGTCGACGCCCGCCGCGCGGGCCACCTCTGCGAAGCGCGTCGTGTCGCTCTCGAGCACCTCGCCCTGGACGGCCGACAAGAACAGGGGCGGCAGGCCGCGCAGGTCGCCGAACAGGGGCGACACCAGGGGGTCGGTGGGCTCGTGGCCCTGGAAATACGACGCCGCGAGCTGCGTGAGCGAGTCCCGATGCGCCGCCGGATCGTCCCCCGAGTTCTGCCGCACGGTGGGGCCCGACAGCGTCAGGTCGGTGAACGGGCAGACCGCGATCACGCCCGCCGGTTGCGGCAGCCCTGCGCGCGCCAGCCCCAGGGCCAGCGCGAGCGCCAGCCCACCGCCCGAAGACTCGCCGCTCAGCACGATGCGCGATGCCGCCACGCCGCGCGCGAGCAGGCCGCGGTAGGCCTGGAAGGCGTCGTCGATCGCGGCGGGGTAGGGGTGCTCGGGGGCGAGCCGGTAGTCGACCGTGTAGCAGTCGCCGCCCAGGGCCGCCGACAGCCGGCCGGCGTACTCGACCGAGCTCGCGGCCGAGCCCATCACGTAGGCGCCCCCGTGGAAATGAAGCACGACGGAGCCGGCGGGCTGCGGTGCGCCGCCGTCCACGCGCAAGGCCGGCACGCCGTTGAGTTCGACCGGCGTGACGCCGAGCGTGGCGGGTGCGGGAAAGTGCGTCGTGAGGAAGCGTTCGTAGGCCTCGCGCTGGCCCCGGTGCCCGCGCGCGATGTCTTCGGAGCCAATGGCGCTCTTCCATAGGTCGAAGGCGCGCTGGCTTTCAGGCCGCGCCATGCGCTTGCCTTCGCGTGCCGCGCTCAGGCCCACCACTTCGCCGGCCGGCTGTTGGGCCGCTTCCAGGATGTTGTGGCCCCACGCAAACGCCCACGAGGTTTCGGCGAGCGGATCGATGCGCGAGAGGCCGCGCCAGCGGCCGTTGCGGTGGCGCACCGACTCCTCGTCGGGCTCGTGCGACTGCTTCACGGCAAAGCGCGCGCCGGCCTGGATGCGCGTGGTGCGCGGCTGGCGGCGGCGTTCGTATTCGAGCAGCGCGGCCTCCACGCCATCACCGCCTTTGGCGCCATGGCGGTGCAGGCAGGTCGCGAGCACCCAGGCATCCTCGATGGATTGGCAGGCGCCCTGCGCGAGGTACGGCACCATCGCGTGCGCCGCGTCGCCCAGCAGCGTGATGCGTCCCGTGGTCCAGTGCTCGATGGGGTCGCGGTAGTACATGCCCGTGATGAAGCTCGAGTCCACCTGCTCGAGCATGTGCTGCACCGTCGGCTCGCTGCCGCGGAAGGAGTCGAGCATTTCGCCGATGTCGCCGCTCTCGGTCCACGATTCGCGTCGCACCTCGGTGGCGGGCACGGCGGCCAGGATGCTGTACAGGTCCTTGCGGACCCAGTACGACACGACGCTGCGCCGCAGACCGAACCAGTTGTTGCCGGCCACCGGCAGCGCCAGCCCTTCGAGCCGGGCGGCCGGGATCAGCGCGCGCCACATGAGGATGTTGGCGAACTGCTTTTCCTCGGGGCCGCGCAGCGCGGTGCGCACGGCCGAGTGGATGCCGTCGGCGCCGATCACCGCGTCGGCCTCGATGACCTCGCCGGTCTTGAGGACCACGCGGGCCCCCTTGGCGTCTTGCGAGATCGACGCGCATTCGGCGCCCAGGCGCACGGTGTCGCGCGGCAGCGCGTTGTAGAGCAAGGAGACGAGGTCGGCGCGGTGCACGTTGTACATGAGGGCGCCGTAGCGTTGCGCTGCCTCTGCGCCCAGCGGCGCGAGGTAGAGCAGGCGGCCCGTGTGCAGGTCGCGGTAGTCGTAACGCTCGGGCACCGTGGCGACCTGCGCCAGCGCGGGCTCGAGGCCGAGCTCGCGCAGCACCAGCGTGCCGTTGGCCGCGATCTGCACGCCGGCGCCGATCTCGGCCATCTGCGCGGCACGCTCCAGCACAATCGCGTCGATGCCGTGATGCCGCAGCGCCAGCGCTGTCGTCAGGCCGCCAATGCCGCCACCCACAATGAGAATCTTCATTTTGGACACCTGTTTTCCGTATAGTTAACCGAGTTCGGTTAGTTAAGTTAACTCGATAAACTTATGGCCCCATCGGTAAAAACCCTTCGTGCGGACGGCCTCGAGACGCGTGCGCGACTGAAGGAAGAAGCGCAGCGGCTGTTTGCGCTGCGCGGCATCGACGGCGTGTCGGTGCAGGACATCGTCTCGGCCGCCGAGCAACGCAACAACGCGTCGTTGCGCTACTACTTCGGCAACAAGCTGGAGCTGGCGCGCGAGCTGGTCGTGGACGGCGCGCGCGTCATCGACGAGATACGCCAAGCCATGCTCGACGCGCTCGAACGGGAGGGCAACGTGACCCTGCCCAGCGTGCTGGACGCGCTCACGCTGCCGCTGCTCGAGCTGTCGGAGCGCACGGGCCAGGCCACCTACATCCGCCTGATCGCGAACCTGCAACTCAACAACCGTGCGTTCCTGCGCGAGGCGCTGGAGGACAAGTGGAACGCCGGCTACAAGCGCTGCTTCGCGCACCTGGCGCGGCTGCTGCCCGACATGCCCGCCCCGATCCTGGAGCAACGCCTGACCCTGGCAGGCAACATCTACGGCAACGCCGTGTGGGCGGCCTGGGAGTCTTCGAAAGACAGCGAGGATCCCAGCCGCTTCTGGGAACGCAGCTACACCATCTCCAACGTGATGGACACGCTGCAAGGCGTGCTCGAAACGCCGCCTTCGGTGCGCACGCTGGCATTGGTGGAGGCGGAGTCGCCCGCGCGCAAGGCGACGGCGGGCGCCACGACCCGGCGCAAAAAGGCCTGACCCGCGCGAGCGCTGGGGCGGCATTGCCACCCCTTCAGGGGCTCTTTTTTGTCTGCGGACTTCCTGCTCTCTTCTCTATTTATTCTTCTTATTTAAGTTAGTAGTAGTAGATAAGGGTAAACCCGCCCTGTGGACAGGCCGCTTTTTCCCTTGTGTGACAACAACTTGTGACACCCGAGACACTGTGTACTCCTGTGCTTCCGTGGTGCTATCAAAAAAGGAACAACTTGGGCGCGGGCGTTCCCGCTGTGGATAACAGGGGGCTTGTCCGGAAACTGTCCCCAGAGTTTTCCGTTGCCTGCGGCTCACCGACGTGCCTGCGTTCCGATCGCCGCGCGTGCGCTTTCTTCCGCTCGGGAATTCCCGGGTGCCCATCGCGCGGCGGGAATGGGATAGTTAGTTCGCCACTCAAACTAACTACCCCGGCACGCCAGCACACGCTCGGCAAACCGTTCAGGAGAGACACCGATGCAACTGACAACGAAACACACCTTGGCCGCCATGGCGTTCGGTCTCACGGCCGTGGGCGCGATGGCGCAGACCGTGGTCGGCGTGAGCTGGTCCAACTTCCAGGAAGAGCGCTGGAAGACCGACGAGGCCGCGATCAAGGCGCAGCTTGAGAAGCTCGGCGCAAAGTACATCAGTGCCGACGCGGGCGGCTCGCCCGAGAAGCAGCTGGGCGACATCGAGGGCCTGATGTCCAAGGGCGCGAAGGCGCTCATCGTGCTGGCGATGGACAAGGACGCGATCCTGCCCGCCGTCACCAAGGCCACGCGGCAGAAGGTGCCGGTGGTGGCGTACGACCGGCTGATCGAGGCGCCGGGCGTGTTCTACATCACCTTCGACAACGTCGAGGTCGGCCGCATGGAGGCGCGCGAGGTGCTCAAGGTCAAGCCCAAGGGCAACTACGTGATCATCAAGGGCTCGCCGAGCGACCCGAACGCCGACTTCCTGCGCGCCGGCCAGCAAGAGGTGCTCGACGCCTCGATCAAGAAGGGCGACATCAAGATCGTCGGCGACGAGTACACCGAAGGCTGGAAGCCCGAGGTCGCGCAGAAGAACATGGAGCAGATCCTCACCAAGAACGGCAACAAGGTCGACGCGGTGGTGGCAGCCAACGACGGCACCGCCGGCGGCGCGGTCGCTGCGCTCACGGCCAAGGGCCTGCGCGGCATTCCGGTGTCGGGCCAGGACGCGGACTTTGCCGCGCTGAACCGCGTGGCGCTGGGCACGCAGACCGCGACCATCTGGAAGGACTCGCGCGAGCTCGGTCGCGAAGCCGCCACGGCCGCGGTGTCGCTCGCAGCCGGCAAGCCGGTCGAGAAGGCTGCGCCCTGGGCCGGCGGCGCCAAGAAGATTTCGCTGTCCTCGCGCCTGCTGACGCCGGTGCCGATCACGCGCGACAACCTCGACGTGATCGTCAAGGCCGGCTGGATCAAGAAGGACGAGCTCTGCAAGGGCGTCTCGGGTGCGAATGCACCCGCAGCCTGCAAGTAAGGCCGCAACCCGCGACGCGTTCGGCCATTTTCTGAACGGCTGAACGCGCCGCTCCATCTCTTCGCAACACAGCTTCCGACAGACCCGCAAGGGCCTGCCGGTGGGCGGTTGCGCACCTGTAGTCCGTCCTGAGGGGGCTTGAAAAAAATGAGCGATCCAACACCCGGCTGGTGGCGCCGCACCGGCATCGACCTGCGCCTGATCCTGATGTGCGTGCTGCTGGCCGCGATGGCGGTGGCGTTCAGCGTCATGTCGGGCGGCGTGTTCCTCTCGCCCGAGAACCTCTACAACGTCGCGCAGCAGACGGCCGTGGTCGGCATCGTCTCCACGGTGATGGTGCTGGTCATCGTGGCGCGCCATATCGACCTGTCGGTGGGCTCGGTGATGGGCTTCGTCGGCGTGCTCATCGCGTACCTGCAGTACACCTCGGGCTGGTCGTGGCCCACGGCCTGCCTCGCGGGGCTCGCGGTGGCGCTGCTGGTGTCGATCTACCAGGGCTGGCTCACGGCGGTGCTGGGCGTGCCCTCGTTCGTGGTCACGCTGGGCGGGCTGATGTCGTTTCGCGGCGCGGCCTTTCTCGTGGCCGACGGCAAGACGCAGCCGGTGAACGACGAGTTCTTCCAGCGCCTGGGCGGCGGCTACGACGGCGGCATCGGCGTCACCGCCAGTTGGGTGCTCGCGGCCTTCGTGGCACTGGTGCTGTTCGGGCGCATGGTGCAAAAGCGCCGCGCGCGCCAGCGCCACGACATGCCGACCGAGGCGCTGTGGCTCGACGTGCTGCTCACGGCCGTGCCGGTGGCGGTGGTGGCCGGCTTCGCGTGGGTGATGAACAGCTACCAGATCTCGTCCAAGAGCGAGCCGCAGGGCATTCCGATTCCGGTGCTGATCTGGGCGGCGGTGGCGATCGTGCTGTCGTTCATCGTGCACCGCACGCGCTTCGGGCGCTATGTGTTCGCGATGGGCGGCAACCCCGACGCGGCGGCGCTGGTGGGCATTCCCGTCAAGCGCGTCACGCTCATGCTGTTCGCGCTGCTGGCGGTGCTGGTGACGGTGGCGGCCATCGTGTCGATCGCGCGGCTCAACGCGGGCACCAACTCGCTGGGCACGGGCATGGAGCTGTACGTGATCGCCGCGGCCGTCATCGGCGGCACCGCGCTGGCGGGCGGCAGCGGCTCGATCTTCGGCTCGGTGCTGGGCGCGCTGATCATGCAGTCGCTCGACAGCGGCATGCTGCTGCTCGACGTACCCATCGGCAAGCGCATGGTGATCATCGGCCAGGTGCTGATCGTGGCCGTCGTCTTCGACGTGCTCTATCGCCGCAAGTTCGGGGAGAACTGACATGGCCGACATCGACAAGACGAAGCCCCTGGTCGAGCTGCGCGAGATCCGCAAGGCCTTCGGCGGCGTGAAGGCCGTGGACGGCGTGAGCATCAACCTCTACCCCGGCGAAGTGGTGGCGCTGCTGGGCCACAACGGCGCGGGCAAGTCCACGCTGATGAAGATGCTCGCGGGCGCCTACCCGATCGATTCGGGCGACACGCTCATCGCGGGAGAAAAGGTCCACATCCGCACGCCCGCCGAAGCGCAGGCGCAGGGCATCGAGACCATCTACCAGACGCTCGCGCTGGCCGACAACCTCGACTCGGTGGCCAACCTTTTTCTGGGCCGCGAAAAGATGACGGCGTGGAACACGCTGGACGACCACTTCATGGAAGTGCAGGCGCGCAAGGTGTTCCAGCGCCTGAACAAGAACTTCACCAACATCCGCATCCCGGTGCGGCGCCTGTCGGGCGGGCAGCGGCAGGTGGTGGCGATTTCACGTGCGCTGTACTTCAACGCGCGCATCCTCATCATGGACGAGCCCTGCGCCGCACTCGGCCCCGAAGAGACGGCGATGGTCGGGCGCCTCGTCAAGCAGCTGAAGGACGACGGTGTCGGCATCTTCCTGATCACGCACGACATGCCCGACGTGTTCTCGCTGAGCGACCGGCTCGCGGTGATGAAGAACGGCAAGCTCGTGGGCACTTACCGCACGGCCGATGTCACCGAGGACGAAGTGCTCGGGATGATCATTGCCGGCAAGCGGCCCGAGGGGCGGGAACAAGCGCATCACGCGGCAACTGCAGCCACCGCAGCGGCATGACATGAAGACCATCGGCGACCAGCAGCTGCTCAAGCGTCTGAACCGCAGCGTGCTGCTGCGGTTGCTGCGCGCGCAGCCGGGCTTGTCGCGCGCGCGGCTCGCGAGCGAAAGCGGGCTCACCAAATCGACCGTGAGCCTGCTGGTGCGCGAGCTGCTCGACGAGGGCTGGCTCAGCGAGTCGGGCGCGGCGGTGGCCGACGGGCTCGGTCGGCCATCGACACCGCTGCAGATCAACGTCGGCGTGCGCGCGCTGATGGGCGTCGAGATCGCCGTCGAAACGCTGCGCCTCGTGTGCGTCTCGCTGCAGGGCGAGGTGCTGCACGCGGAGGCCCAGCCGCTGGACGACGGCACGCCCGCCCGCGTGTGCGCGCAGCTCGCGCGCATGGCGGCTGCGGGGCATGCGCACCTCGACCGGCGCGGCCTGCGCCTGTCGAGCATCGGCGTGTGCGTGCCGGGCGCGGTGGACGATTGCACGGGCGTCGTTCGCTTCGCACCGAACCTCGGCTGGCGCAATGTGAACCTGCTGCCCGCGCTCGAAAAAGCGCTGGCCGCGGCGGGCCTGCCGGGGGTCACCGTGCAGCTGCAAAACGACGCCGATGCGGCCGCGCTCGGCGAGTACGAGTTCGCCGCGGGCGAGGGCGAAGACCCGCTGATCTTCGTCAGCAGCGACGTCGGCGTGGGCGCCGGCGTGGTGCTGAACGACCGCCTCTTCACCGGCGCGCAGGGCATGGCCGGCGAGATCGGCCACACCATCCTGCAGCTCGACGGGCCGCTGTGTTCGTGCGGCCGGCGCGGCTGCGCCGAGGCTTTCTTCGGCTCGCGCGTGCTGGCACGCGAAGGCGCGGACATGGCGCGCGCTGCCGCCTTCTTCGGCGTGCTGCTGCAGAACCTGTGGGTCACCTTCAACCCGCGCGCGATCGTGCTCGGGGGCAAGGTCTGCGCGGAGCATCCGGCGTTCGTGCAGACCGCGTTCGACGCCGTGAAGGGCTATGCGGAGCGCGCCGGCATGCCCGCGCCCGATCTGCGCACCGCGCGCTATGAAGCGCTCGCGCCCGCGGTGGGCGCGGCGGCGCTGGCGCTGCACGAATACTTAAGGCCGCTGCAGCCCGACGCCCGCACGCGGCGCGCGCGCGCGGCGCAGGGTCTTGCCACCGCCGCCTGAGCGTGGGTCGGGCCCGGTCTCAATCGAGTTGCAGGCCCGCTTCCTTTGCCGCCTTGGGCAGGATGGCCAGTTCGCGCTTGAGCACCTCGGCAAAGGCTTCGGGCGTGTTGCCGGTTGCCGGCGCCACGCCGCCCAGGTCGTTGAGCCGCTTGCGGAACGCCGGCTCGGCGGTGATCTTGGCGATCTTCTCGCCGAGCAGCTTGACCACCGGCGCGGGCGTCTTGGCGGGCGCCACCACGCCGAACCAGACATCGAAATCCACGCCGCCGGGCACGCCCTGTTCGGTCAGGGTCGGCACGTCGGGCCACAGTTCGGAGCGGCCGTTGCGCAACTGCCCGATGGCCTTGAGCTTGCCTGACTGGATGAAGCTGCGCACGTCGCCGGTGCCCAGCAGGCCCCAGGTCACTTCGTTGGCCATCAGGGCCTGCACCAGCGGCGCGCCGCCCTTGTAGGGCACGTGCGTGAAGTTGCCGTTGGCGTTGGCATTGAACGCTTCCGACGCCAGGTGCGAGAGCCCGCCCGCGCCGGCCGATCCGTAGGGAAGGCCGCCCTTGCCGGCCTTCTTGCCGGCGGCCAGCAACTCCTGCACGTTCTTGTACGGCGATTTTTCGGGCACCACCAGCAGCAGCGGCGCCAGCGACACGCGCGCCACGGGCACGAAGTCTGAGGCCTGGAAGCCGGCCTTCTTGTAGATGACGGGGTTGATCGACAGCATGCCCGTGAGCGTGACCGCCAGCGTGTAGCCGTCGGGGGCGCTCTGCGCCACATTGATCATGGCGATGTTGCCGCCGGCACCGGGACGGTTCTCGACCAGGACGGTCTGGCCCAGTTCTTCCTGCAGGCGCGGGCTCAGCATGCGCGCGGCCACGTCGGTGGCGCCGCCCGGCGGGTAGGGAACGACCAGGCGGATCGGCTTGCTCGGATAGGCGTTGCCGCCGCCTTGCGCCATGGCGACCATGCCCAGGCCCAAGGCCAGGGATCCCGCCGCGATGACACGGCCGATGAAAGTGAGAGTGCGCACGTGTGCTCCTGATTTTTCTTGAAGGGTGAACGAAGGGGTCGGGTTCAGCGGGCGTTGCCGGTTTCGTAGCGGGCCTGCCGCTCTTCGAGCGCGTGCCAGCCGATGAGGTCCTTGAAGTCCGTCATCGACGTCTGCGCGAAGGGCAGGTCGGCGAAATCGCCCGAGCGGCGGCGTGCCAGCTCGCGCAGGTTGGCCTGCACCGTGTGCACGGTGGTCAGCAGGCCCGCGATCGGATAGCTGGCGAAGGCCGCCACGCTTTCGATCTGTTCGCGGGTCAGCGCGGTCATCCAGGTGCCGGCCATCAGCATCAGCGACAGCCGGCGGCCGCAGGCTTCGCGCAACTGCACCAGTTGCTCGTAGCTGTTGAAGGTGCGCGAGATGGGCTGAATGAGGTCGGCGCCCGCTTCGGCGTAGCGGGCGGCGCGCTCCAGCGCCTCGCCGGGGTCCTGCGCATCGGTGCGCGCAACGATCAGCAGGTCGGGGTCGGTGCGCGCATCGAGCGCGGCCTTGATGCGCGCCAGCGCGTCGTTCATCGACACCAGCGTGGACGTCGGTGCGGCGGCCGGGCAACGCTTGGGACTGACCTGGTCTTCCAGCTGCAGCGCCGCGGCACCGGCTTTTTCGAACTCGCGCACGGCCCGGCCCACGTTGAGCACGCTGCCGTAGCCCGTGTCCGCGTCCACGAAGATCGGCTTGCGCACGACATTGGCCATGCGGTTCACGGTGGCGACGTTTTCGCTGAGCGTGTACAGCTCCATGTCGGGCTGGCCCAGCAGCGCGGCCGAGATGCCGAAGCCCGTGCTGAAGATGCCGTCGAACTCCGACTGGTCGACCAGCAGGGCCGACAGCGCGTCCTGCGCGCCGCCGAACCAGAGGGTCGGGCCGTGGGTGATGCGCTGGCGCAGCGCCTGGCGGGATGAGGTCATCGTGTGTCTCCAGAAAAAAAGTGCGGGCCGTTCAGCCCGCTCACCGCGTGGGAGCCATGCGGCGCTTCAGGTAAGGAATGAGTCCGCCCGCGTCCAGCATGCCGCGCTCGGAATCCGAGAAGGGCTGCAGTGCCAGGGTCTGGCCCGAGCGCAGGTTCTTCACTTCGTTCGTGCGCCAGTCGACCGCGAGCTCGTCGCCGCGCTGCGTGGCCGCGCGGATGCCTGGGCAGCTGACAAGCGGAAAGCCCATGCTCGTCTCGCCGCGGAAAAATCCGGGCGAGAACGACTCGGCGATCACCGCGGTGATGCCCAGGTGCCGCATGGCGCGCATGGCCGGGTAGTGCGGGTGGCCGTAGCCGAAGTTGTGGCCGCCGACCAGCAGGTCACCCGGCTGCACGCCGGCCGCGAAGCCCGGCGTGTAGTCGGCCATGGCCAGCGCGGCCAGCTCCTTCACGTCGGTGATCTTGATGTTGCGCACACCGACGATGAGGTCGATGTCGTAGTCGTCTTCCTCGAAGACCCAGGCTGCGCGGCCGTGCAGGTTCACGAGGCTCATGCAGGCGCTCCTGCAGCGGCTTTGGCGGCTTTGGCAGCTTCCGCCAGGTAGGGGCGCGGGTCGGCGATGCGGCCTTCGAGCGCGGATGCCGCAACCACGGCCGCGTTGCAGATGTAGATCTCCGAGTCCACGCTGCCCATGCGCCCCGGCGTGTTCAGCGTGCCGGTGGACACGGCGCGCTGGCCGTCGCTCATGGTGGCGATGCGCCCGAAGCAGTAGTCGCAGCTGGGCGAACTGATGAAGGCCCCTGCTTCGACCAGCACCTCGATCAGTCCTTCGCGCGCGGCGGCCGCCATGATCGCCTTCGATGTCGGCACCACGTGCAGCTGGAACCCCGGCTGGATGTGGCGACCGCGCAGCACGTCGGCCGCAATGCGCAGGTCCTCGAGCCGGCCGCTGGCGCACGAGCCCAGGTAGCCGGTGTGCACCTCCACGCCGGTGAAGTCCTTCAGGTCGCGCGTGTTGGCGGGGCTCGGCGGAATCACGACGATGGGTTCGAGCGCGGAGACATCGATCGTCAGCACCTGGTCGTACGCGGCATCGGCATCGGGGTACACCGGGTCCAGCGCGATCTTCGAGCGTCCTTGCACGTAGGCCAGCGTCTTGGCGTCGGGCGCGATGAGCATCGTGGTCGCGCCCAGGAACATCGCCTGGCCGCAAAGGGTCTGGCGCCCTTCGATGCTCATGGCGTCGATCACGGGTCCGCACAGCTCCACCACCTTGAAGCGGCACGAGGCCGGACCCATCACGCGGACCATGTGGTGGAACACGTCGCGCGCCATCACGCCGGGCTGCAGCGTGCCCGTCAGCTCGACCTTCACGGTCGCCGGCACGGTCATCGTGAGCGTCTCGGTCACGAAGGATTCGAGCACGCCCTTGCGCGCACCGAAGGCGAAAGTGCCGAAGGCGCCCAGCTGGCTCACATGGCCGTCGAAGTGCACGGCGAAAGCGCCCGGGGTGGCGTAGCCCAGTTCGGCCGCAACCTGGTGGCCGATGCCCTCGCGCTCGTGCACCGGCACGCCTTGCTCCTTGCCCCAGGCGCGGGTGACCTTGTGCAGCTCTTCTTCCTTCGGCGCGGTGGCCGGGACCATGTGGTCGATGAACAGCACGAAGCGCTCGGGGCTCGACACCTTCTCGATCCCGAAGTCTTCGCGCGTCTCCTTGAAGAACACGTCGGTGTAGCCGGGAAAGTCGTAGGCGATCACGAAGTCGGGTCGCGCCGTGATCTCTTCGCCCGGCACCACGCGCGGCCTTCCGGCGGCGCGGGCCAGGATCTTTTCGGTCATCGTCTGGGGCATCTTGTTCGGCTTTCGACTTCCACGATGTGGCAGTGCAGGGTGTTCAATGAATGCAATTACATTCGAGGGAATCCCTTCCCCATTGGGGAGCAACCCGAATTACTGCCGCATCGTGGAAACTAAACGCCGAACCGCCGCCGCAAAGACCGCCTCACCCCCGCCACCGGTCGCCGACGGCGCGCGCTCGGGCACGCAGAGCATCGAGCGCGTGGTGGGCATGCTGCGCGTGGTGGCCTCGCGCGGGCGGCGCGGCATGCGCATTGCCGATGTCGTGAGCCTCAGCGGCCTGCCGATGTCGACCTGCTTTCGCATGCTGCAGCGGCTGGAGGTCGAAGGCCTGCTGGTGCGCGACCTGCTCACCCGCAAGTACCACCTGGGCCCGCTGCTGCATGAGCTGGGCATGCTGGCCGAGCCGCGCTACCAGTTGAGCGAACTGTGCGAGCCCGCGCTGCGCACCATCGCCGAGCTGACGCACGACACGGTCTATCTGAGCGAGCGGCGCGGCCCCGAATCGATCTGCACCAGCCGCGCATTGGGTGCCTACCCGATCAAGGCGCTGACGCTGGACGTGGGCATTCGCCGGCCCATGGGCGTGGGCGCCGGCGGCCTCGCGATCCTGAGCGCACTGCCCGAGGCCGAAGCCGAGCTGATCGTGGCGGCCAACGAAGCGCGCTATGCCAAGTTCGGCGCCGCCTTCGAACCGGGCTTTCTGCGCGAGGCCATCGCGCAGACGCGCGCGCAGGGCTACTCGTTCCTGGACAGCGCGGCCACGCCGGGCGCCGCGGCCATCGGCGTTGCCTTTCCGCCCGACAACCCGATCGCAGCGGTGAGCGTGGCGGCCATTTCCAGCCGCATGGGGCCGGCGCGGCGCGCCGAGGTGGCGAAGATCATCCAGCAGCAGGTGCGTGCGATCTGCGTGCTGCTCGCCTCTGAATCTGTGGCGGCGCCTTCGGGGCGCGAAGGCGATTGAGCTAAGTCGCTGAAGCGGCGTCCGCTTCGTCGCTCCCATGCCCCCAACTGCGCAGCCGCCGATACAGCGTGCCGCGCGACACGTTGAGCTGCCGCGCCGCCTGCGACACATTGCCGCCGTGCGCAGCGAGCGTGTCTTCGATCAGCTTGCGGCTGTGCTCGCGCAGGGTTTCGGTGGGCGCTGTCGGCTCGATGTCGCTGACGGGGGCAAGCGCCACCGGCTGCTCCGCATGCACCTCGAGCACCGCAGGCGCATCGACCTGCGCGCTCGCCATGCCCGGCATCGCCACCGCATGCCGGAAGTCCGCACCGTCCGCGCCCTTGAGCTGCGCCTGCATCCACACGCCGAGCCCGCTCGCCAGCCGCAGCGGCTGCGCGGCCTCGCGCCGGCCCAGCCGCAGCAGGCTCGCGAGGTCGTGGCCCAGCAGGCACTCCACGTCGCGGTCGTCGGGCGCCTCGGGCAGCCGCCCCAGCAGCCGCGCGCCGGCGTTGTTGAGCCACGCGATGGTGCCGTCGGGCGCGATGCCTGCCAGCGCCTCGAGCGGCGTGCCGAGCAGCGTGGGGCTGGCCTGGAAGCGCAGGATCAGGTGGTCGCGCGACTGCGCCTGCAGCAGCCGGTTTTCGATGATGGTGGCGTGCAGCGCCACCATCGAGGCCGCGTCGAAGCCGAAGCGCCGCGCCTCCACCGTGAGGTCGAGCACGCCCGCGAGCCGGCCGCTCACGTCGCGGATCGGCGCCGCGGCGCATTGCATGTGGCACAGCACGTCGTAGTAGTGCTCGGCGCCGTCGACGGTGCAGGCCTGCCCGGTGCTGGCCACGATGCCCGGCGCCGTGGTGCCCACGACGCGCTCGGAGATGTTCACGCCCAGGCGCGCGGTCTGGCGCAGCACGGGCTGGTGCGTGCCGGCGGGCTGGCTCGTGACGTGCACCACCACGCCGTCGCGGTCGGTGAGGATCACGCGGCAGTCGGTGCCCGCGAGCATGTGCTCCATCTGCACGAGCTCGTGCCGCGCCACGTCGAGCAGCTCGCGGTTGCGCGCGAGCGTGGTGTGCAGCCGGCTGGGCGTGACGGCGTCGAAGGCCACCACGCGCTGCCGGTCGGCGTGGGTGCGGCTGCAGCGCATCCACGACTGGATGACCGCCTCGCCGACCAGCCCCGAGGGGCGCACGCCTTCTTCGAAAAACTGCTGCCGCGCCAGCGCCACGCGCTGCGCCGGCGTGCTGGCAAAGAGTTGGCGCGGCGCATCCGCCGTGCCGAGCCTGTCGAGCGCCATGGGTTCGCCACCTCTTCCGGGTTCAGGGACCCTTTCGAATGTGTTCCGCAATGGAACAAGGCTTGATTGGGGAAATCCCGGGGGTGAAGGCCGATGCCGTGCGAACGATCCTTGGGGCAGAACGACGAAGGAGACAGACCACGATGAAGACGACAACAAAGCCTCTTTCCGGGCGGCGCCTGCTTGCGGGCGCCTTGCTGTGCCTGGGCCTTGCGGCCCCGGCGCTGGCCCAGACGGCAGCCTCCCCGCAGGACCGCGCCGGTGCGGCCGCCAAACGCGTCGACAGCAACTTCGTGCGCGCCAACGCGGCGAAGAAAACGCCCGACTGGCCCAGCTACGGGCTCGACTACGCGGAGTCGCGCTTCAGCAAGCTCGACCAGGTCAACACGGGCAACGTGAAGCAGCTCGGGCTGGTCTGGTCGTACAACCTCGAATCGACGCGCGGCGTGGAAGCCACGCCGCTGGTGGTCGACGGCATCATGTACGTCACGGCCTCGTGGAGCATCGTGCATGCGATCGACACGCGCACCGGGCAGAAGATCTGGACCTTCGATCCGCAGGTCGACCGCACGAAGGGCTTCAGGGGCTGCTGCGACGTGGTCAACCGCGGCGTGGCGCTGTACGAAGGCCGCGTCTACGTGGCCGCCTACGACGGCCGCCTGATCGCGCTCGACGCTGCCACCGGCCAGAAGGTGTGGGAGAAGAACACCATCGACGGCCAGAAGGGCAGCTACACCATCACCGGCGCGCCGCGCGTGTTCAAGGGCAAGGTCATCATCGGCAACGGCGGCGCCGAGTACGGCGTGCGCGGCTACGTCACGGCCTACGACGCGAAGACCGGCGACCAGAAATGGCGCTGGTTCGTGGTGCCCGGCGACCCGAGCAAGCCCTTCGAAGACGAGTCGATGGCGCGCGCCGCCAAGACCTGGGACCCGAGCGGCAAGTACTGGGAAGCCGGCGGCGGCGGCACCGCGTGGGACAGCTTTGCCTACGACCCCGAGCTCAACCTGATGTACGTGGGCACCGGCAACGGCTCGCCCTGGGCGCACAAGAAGCGCAGCCCCAAGGGCGGCGACAACCTCTACCTGAGCTCGGTGGTGGCGCTGAACCCCGACACCGGCAAGTACGTGTGGCACTACCAGGAGACCCCCGGCGACAACTGGGACTACACCTCCACGCAGTCGATGATCCTGGCCGACGTCAAGCTGGACGGCAAGACGCGCAAGGTGCTCATGCACGCGCCGAAGAACGGCTTCTTCTTCGTCATCGACCGCACCAACGGCAAGTTCATCTCGGCGAAGAATTTCGTCGAGGTCAACTGGGCCACGGGCTACGACAAGAACGGCCGGCCCATCGAGGTCCCCGCCGCGCGGCAGAACGAGAAGCCGGGCGACAGCATTCCGGGCCCGTTCGGTGCGCACAACTGGCACCCGATGTCGTTCAACCCGCAGACCGGCCTGGCCTACCTGCCCGCCCAGCACGTGCCGATCAACCTGATGGACGACAAGGACTGGAAGTTCGACCAGAACGCGCCCGGTCGCCCGCACGCCGCGCTGGGCTGGAACACCGCGATGTTCGCCAACGCCGAGCCGCCCAAGAGCAAGCCCTTCGGCCGCCTCGTGGCCTGGGACCCGGTCACGCAGAAGGAAGCCTGGGGCGTCGACTACGCCTCGCCATGGAACGGCGGCACGCTGACCACCGCCGGCACCCTGGTGTTCCAGGGCACGGCCGACGGCCGGCTCGTGGCCTACCACGCCAAGACCGGCGAGAAGCTCTGGGAAACGCCCACCGGCACCGGCGTGGTGGCGGCGCCCGCGACCTACATGGTGGACGGCAAGCAGTACGTGTCGGTGGCCGTGGGCTGGGGCGGCGTGTACGGCCTGGCGCAGCGCGCCACCGAGCGGCAGGGACCGGGCACGGTCTACACCTTCGCGGTCGGCGGCACGGCCAAGATGCCCGCGTTCGTCGAGTACCGCATGGCCAAGCTGGTGCAGGGCGTGAAGTACGACCCCGCCAAGGTCCAGGCCGGCACCATGCTGTACGTGAGCAACTGCGTGTTCTGCCACGGCGTGCCGGGCGTGGACCGCGGCGGCAACATCCCGAACCTGGGCTACCTGGATCCGGCCTACATCGAGAACCTCGACAAGTTCGTGCTCAAGGGCCCGGCCATGTCGCGCGGTATGCCCGACTTCACGGGCAAGCTCTCGGGCGACGACATCGAGAGCATCAAGGCCTTCATCCAGGGCACGGCGGACGCGATCCGGCCGAAGTAGGGCGCACCGCGCAAGCAAAAAGAAAAGGCGCCGTCGGCGCCTTTTCTTTTGGGGGCAGTGGGGCGGTCGGTCAGCCCGCCAGCCGCAGCTCGTGGATCAGACCCGCCACGTTGCCCACCTGCAGCTTGTCGTAGATCGACTGGATGTGGTTGCGCACCGTGGCCGGCGAGCGGTTCAGGATGGCCGCGATGTCCTTGTGCGTGTCGCCGCGCGCCAGCAACTCGGCCACCGTGTGCTCGCGCGGCGTGAGGCTGTCGGCGCGGCAGCGCGGGCGGCAGCGCAGGAACAGCAGGTGCTGCTCCACGCGGTGCGTGACCACGATCTCGCGGCCGTTGAAGCGCGCCTGGCCCTGCAGGAAGTGCTGCAGCAGCGCATCGGGCAGCGTGCGGCCGTGCCAGGACGGCCACTCGGCCTTCAGCGTGGCCTCGAACAGGCGGTCGGCGTGGTACAGCACGCCGCGCAGGTCGCCGATGGCCGAGCCGCTGGGCGACGCGCCGCCGGCTTCGAGGCGGTCCAGGTGCATCACGCGGTTCATCGCCAGCGCCTGCATCACGTGCGGCGAGAGGCTGGCGAGCAACTGCCGCTCTTCCTCCGTGCCGTGGGCGTCGGGGTTCGCGCGGAACAGGCTGAGCCAGTGGACGAAGCTCGTCTGCGGGTTCGAATCCGAGGTGATGAAGAAGTTGGCCTGCTCGAAGCGCCGGCCGTAGTCGCGCAGCTCGGCCTGGTCGTCGCGGCAGAACCACGCCTGCGCATTGAAGGCGAGCGTGGCGTTCGACCGCTTCGCCACCTCGCCGGCGGCCGTGTCCATGTGCTTGACCTGCTCGTAGGCCGTGACCATCTCGAGCGGCTGGTTGTGCAGGTGGATCGTGTGGATGTCGATGCCGTGGTCGGTGCGGGTGGCGGTACCCCACATCGACGAATCGAAGGGCAGCACGGGCTTGATGAGGTCGAGCGCCGCGTCCTGGAAGGCATCGATGGGCAGCTCGTGCGAGAGGCGGTACAGCCGCAACAGGAGCTCGCTGAAATCGCGCGGAGCACGGGCCGGGGAAGTCATGCGCGGAGTCTTCCAGCCCGGCTGCCACGTGCCCATCCCATGTTTCGGGGAAGCGCGCGGGGCTCGGACGGGTGGTTTCAAGAATGGTGCATTTGCATCATTTGATTTCCAAAAGCGAAAGCTATTGTTTGCAGCGCCCTCGGTTGCTGCCCAGGCCCTTTCCCTTTTCGAGAGACCCACGATGCCTCATCCCACCTCCAGAATTCCCCACGCCCTGTCCCTTGCCACCCTGTTGATCCTCGGCGCCTGCGGCGGCGGAGGGGGGGGCGGAGGCGGCGGTGGCTTTGCATTCCCCGTCGGCACGGGCACCGGCAACGGCGGCACCCCGCCCGCCGCCGAGTCGCCCGGCACGCTGAGCGGCACCGTCGCCACCGGCGCGGCCTTTGCCGGCGCCGCACTCACCGTGTTCGACCAGACCGGCGCCAAGGTCTGCGAAGTGACCGTGCCGGCCGAAGGCACCTACAGCTGCGTGCTGCCCGCCGGCACCAAGGCACCGCTGGTGATCCAGGCCGTGCGCGACGACCTCACGCTCTACAGCACCACCGCCAGCACCGCCACCGGCACCACCAACGTGACGCCGCTGACCACCGTCGTGGTGGCGCAGCTGTCGCCCAACGGCGACCCGTCGAAGCTGGCCGCCGCCGTGCAGGCCGATGCCGGCGCCGTCACGCCGGGCGCCATCAGCGACCAGGTGGCGAAACTCGTGGCGGCGCTGAAGCCGCTGCTGGACGCGCTCAACCTCAGCATCGACCCGATGAGCGGCGAGTTCCAGGCCAACGGCACGGGACAAGACCGCGTGCTCGACACGCTGAACGTCTCGGTGCGCCCCGACGGCACGGCCGCCAACATCGAGATCACCGTCAAGGCGCAGCCCGCGAGCGAAGAGAGCGCGCCGGTGTCCATCGTCTTCCGCACCGGCGAGAGCAGCATCGCGCCGCTGCCCGCGGTCGATGTCGCGGCCCTCGTGCAGCCGCCCACGCCGGCGATGGTGAAAGACCTGCTCGACCGCCTCAACGCCTGCTATGCGCTGCCGCTGAACGAGCGCGTGGACAGCACCATCGGTTCCGACGGCAACGCCTTCGGCGAGGCCGTCAACGTGGTCGCGCCGGCCTGCCGCACGCTGTTCGTGGGCGACGACCCAGCCAGCTTCGTGACGGCCGGCCTGCACATCGGGCGCGCCTCGAGCGGCCCGCGCCGGCCCTTCGAAAGTCTGTTCCGCTTCGGCCCCACGAACCTGAAGCACGACCGCGGCAACTTCGAATACTTCTACCAAAACGGCGACATCGCGCTCACCTACCGCTGGACCGACAGCGTGGGCAACACCGACAACGACGTGTTCAATGCCAAGGTCGTGAATGGCGCGCTCAAGCTCACCGGCAACAGCAACGCCTACCGTGCCGCCGTGCGCCCGCAGCAGGAGCTGAAGGACTTCCTCAAGCACGCGAGCCTGAAGTACCACGCCACGGGCTACAACCTGTCGGTGGACAACGTGCTCGACGGCAACGGCGACTCGATCTTCACGAAGGTGGTGGCCACCTCGTCCGCGCTGCCGGGCCGTGAACTGGTCCTCGTGCCCCGGCCCGGGCTGACCACCCTGGTGCTCACCACCGACGGCACCGTCAACGGCGCGGTGAACTCCGGGGTGTGGCGCATGGCCGCGCGCTATGTGGACCCGGCACAAGGCGGCAATCCGAGCAGTGTCGAGACCGGCAATCTCTTTGCAGCGCCGCAGTTCGACGACGCGCAGCTGGGCGCCATTCCCGATCAGTCGGTCTGGAAGCTCGAGTTCTTCCTGGCGGCCGGCGGGACGAACCCGGTGCAGTACGCCCGCACCTTCTCGCGCGCGCCGACCATCGCCGAGGCCGTGCAACTGCCGACTGTGGAAATGACGCCGGCCCTGCGCGCCGAGCTGATGCCGGAAATCGACGGCGTCCCGCGCGGCATCGTGTTCGGCGCGCCGGTGCCGTCCGACCCCGGCGCCAACAACATCGACTTCAGCGCCGACGGCAACCTCGACGGCTGGTCGGTGCCCAGCGGCGCCTACGCCCCGACCACCTTCCTGGTGGCCGGCCGTGGCCCGAACAACAACCGCTTCACCGACTCGATCACCGTGCGCACCTCGGCGCGCAAGGCCGTCATCTACTGCCAGCCCGTGAACTCGCAGAGCGACAACCACTGCGTGAGCGTGGGCAACAACGCCTGGCAGTACGCGCAGGGCTCGTCGGTCAGCAGCTTCATCTTCTCGGCACGCACCGCGCGCCAGGTCGATGTGCGCAAGAGCTTCGAGGCGTGGACCGTCTCGATGCCCTGATTCTTTTTCCTGCTGTCACACCGGATGAAAAAAGCCGCCGGCCCTTTCGGGCCGGCGGCTTTCTTCTTGAAGCGACCGAAAGGATCAGTCGGCGTACACGCCGGCGGCCTTGATGATCGGGCCCCACTTGGCGATTTCAGCCGCAACGAACTTCTTGTGCTCGGCCGGCTCGACGCGCTTGTCGGTGGTGATCACGGCGCCCAGGCCTTCTTCACGCTTGATGAACGCCGGGTCCTTCATGGCCGCGCGGATGGCTTCGTTGATCTTCTTCAGCACCGGTGCGGGCGTGCCCTTGGGAGCGTACACGCCGTGCCAGATCGACACTTCAAAGCCCTTCAGGCCCGACTCGTCGAGCGTGGGCAGGTCTTTCAGCGCGGGCGTGGTCAGGCGCTTGCTGGTGGTCACGGCGTAGGCCTTGACCTTCTTGGCCTCGATCTGCGACGTGGTGTTGGTGGTCTGGTCGCACAGCAGGTCGATCTGGCCGCCCAGCAGGTCGGCGATGGCCGGTGCGGTGCCCTTGTACGGCACGGGCGTCATTTCGATCTTCAGCGCGCTCTGGAACAGCAGGCCGCACAGGTGCGACGCAGCGCCCAGGCCGGCGTTGCCCAGGTTGATCTTGCCCTTGTTGGCAGCGATCCAGGTCGTCAGTTCCTTGTAGTTGTTGGCGGGCAGGCCGGGCTTGCCGATCAGCGTCATGGGCACTTCATTGACCATGCCGAGGTATTCGAAGTCGTTCTCGACGTTGAACGGCAGCTTGCGGTACAGCGCCGGCATCGTCGACATGCCGATGTGGTTCAGCAGCAGCGTGTAGCCATCGGGGTTGGCGCGCGCCACCTTGGCGGTGCCGATCGAGCTGCCGGCGCCGGCGGTGTTGTCCACGATGATCGTGGTGCCCAGCGTCTTCTGCAGCGATTCGGCCAGGTCGCGGGCCACGCGGTCGGTCGGGCCGCCGGCCGAGAAGGGCACCACCAGCGTCACGGGCTTGCCTGCGGGGAAATCCTGGGCGTGTGCGCCGACGGCGGCCGCGGCAATCGCCGCAAGGGCAAACAGTTTCTTCATGATGTCTCCGACGGAATTTTGAATGGAAAGGGTCGCGATCTTATCGGCTGACCGGGGCCTGACCCATACCGAATAGCCCTTAGGAATGTCACCGTTTTCGCCCCATGCTGGGGCATGATCACGCCCGTCCCGCGCACCCGCGCCGGGGTGACCACAACCACAAACAGGCCAGCCCGACGGGCGGCATCGAGGAGAAGAAACCAATGGATCCCTGGGTCTATCCGCGCGAGCGCTGGCTCGGCAAACTCACGCTCGTTCTGGGCCTGCTGGCCTGGGCGCTGATCGTCGTCGGCACGCTGGGCATTGCGCTGCTGTACGTGCTGCTGGGCTTCATCGGCTACGTGTTCGCACAGTCGGCGGTCATCGCCTGGATCAAGGGCACCGGCGTGAAGCTGTCGCCCCAGCAGCTGCCCGAGCTGCACGCGCGCTTTGTCGACTGCTGCACCCGCCTGGGCATCGCGCAGCCGCCCGAGGCCTACCTGCTGCACGGCGACGGCATGTTCAACGCCTTTGCCACGCGCTTTTTCGGCCGCAACTTCGTGGTGCTGCTGTCCGATGTGGTCGACGCCATGGAGGCGCAGCCCGACGGCATCCACTTCTACATGGGCCACGAGTTGGGCCACATCCGCCGCGGCCACCTCACGGGCCACATCTGGCGCGCACCCGTGCTCTGGCTGCCGCTGCTGGGCGCGGCCTACGCGCGCGCCAAGGAATACACCTGCGACCTGCACGGCGCCGCCTGCTGCCGCGAGGTCGACTCCGCACCGCGCGCGCTGGTGGCGCTGGCCGCCGGTGCGCAGCAGTGGCGCAACGTGAACCTGCAGCGCTACGCCGCCCAGTCGGCCGGCAACCGCGGCTTCTGGGGCTCGTTCCATGAACTCATCGGCGGCTACCCCTGGCTCACCAAGCGCGTGGCCCGCGCCATCGATCCGGGCGCCAAGCTGCCCGAGCGCAATCCGGTGGCCTACCTGCTCGCGCTCTTCGTGCCGTATGCCGGCCGGGCCGGCGGCGGCGCGGCGGGGGTGCTGATCGTGGTGGCGGTCATCGGCGTCATGGCGGCTGCAGCCATCCCCGCCTACCAGGAGTACCAGACCCGCGCCGTCGTCGCGCAGGCCTGGTCCGAGGGTGCACCGGTGCGCGACGCGCTCACGCGCCACTACGAAGAAAAGGCCGAGATCCCCGACACCCTGGCCGCCGTCGGCCTGCCGGGCAACCTGCTCAACGGCGCGACGCTCACGCTCGACCCGGACAGCATGGTGGTGGAGGTGACCACGTCCAAGGGCACGCTGCGCATGGAGCCGTCGTCGACCGACGCGGGCATCGCGTGGCACTGCAGCGCGGGGGACGGGTTGAAGGACAAGGCGTTGCCGGCGAGCTGCAAGAAGTAAATGGTCTCACGATGACGTCCACCGCCGCTTCACCCCTCGCGAACGCGTGGCGCCTGCCGCGCGACTTCGTGCTCATCACCCTGGCCCTTGAAGTGGCCTTGGCGCTGTTTGAGTTCACCGGCAGCTCGGAGAGCGAGCAGATGCGCGAGTCCTTTGCGCACGCGCAGGTGTGGATTCCTTGGATGACCGACTTCGCGATGACCTGGTTGCTGGTGACGGCGTTGGCCTGGAGCCATGCCCGTCAGGCGCTGGAGGTGCGTGGCGCCGCGAACGTGGCGCGACTGCCCAGCCCGCGGGTGCGCTATGCCGGGGCCTATCTCGTCATGCTGGCTTTGTTCCATCTCGCGCTGGGACCGCTTCTCTACGAACTGGAGCCGATGCTCCTGTCAGGTGGCTGGCTTCAGCGTGTCTTCGGCAGCTTCGCGGTGGCCGCATCCGCGATCGTGTACCAGGCGGCGAAGCTGGCCGTGTTGGTGTTGAGCGTTTGGTTCGCGGCCTGGGTGGCGCTGCGCGCACCGGCCACGGCTGGGTCCGGCGACGGCGACGCGACAGTCGAGGTGCAGGCAGGTGAATCGCCACGCCGTGCGGTGGCGATGCTGGTCGCCGCCGTGTTCGTGTCGCTGCAGGTACGGTGGGCAATGCGCGCCAGCAACGGGTCCATCGGGGCAGCACCCACGGAGTCACTCGCGTTCCTGCTGCTTTGGGTTGCCCCGCCGCTGGTGGTTTTCGCATTGGCGTTCTGGGGCGGATGGCTCGGCACTGCGCCCGGCTTGGTGCGTGTCCGGCCCTTCAGGGCCTTGGCCGCGTCGGTACTGGCCTCCGTGTTGGTGCCCGCTAGCTGCACCGTCATCGCTGTCGCGTGGCTGCTGGTGATGCGCCCGTCGGCGCGCGGCATGTCCGGCCTCGGCAGCCTGATCGCTCTGGCGGGCGTGCTCGTGGTGCTCTACCTCGTGCTGACCGTGCTGCTCACGCGCTTCATCACGCGCCGCCTGTACCGCCCCTACTTGTAGCTGCGCGCGTCCTCGATCACCTTGCCGTCGTTCGGCAAGGTGCCCGGCGCCACCAGTTCGATGGTGCCGCGCAGCTTGGTCACTTCGCGCACCGCATCGGCAACGCGCGCGTCGAGCCCGGCCGGGGCGCCGGCGCATTCGAGCTTGAAGGTCATCTGGTCGTCGCCCATCTCGCCCGACACCACGAGCCGCGCACGCACGATCTCGGGAAAGCGTCGCACGACCTCGGCGACCTGCGACGGGTGCACGAACATGCCGCGCACCTTGGTGGTCTGGTCGGCGCGGCCGAGCCAGCCCTTGATGCGCTTGTTGGTGCGGCCCGTGGGGCAGGTGCCCGCGAGCACGGCCGAGAGGTCGCCGGTGCCGAAGCGCACCAGCGGGTAGTCGGGGTTGAAGGTGGTGACGACGATCTCGCCCACCTCGCCGTCGGGCACCGGGTCGCCGGTGCCGGGACGCACGATCTCGACCAGCACGCCTTCGTCGATCACCAGGCCCTGGCGCGCGCTGGTTTCGTAGGCGATGAGGCCCAGGTCGGCGGTGGCGTAGCACTGGATGCCCTGCACGCCGTGCGCGGCAATCCAGTCGTGCAGGCTCGGCGGAAAGGCCTCGCCAGAGACGAGCGCCTTGGTGAACCACGGCAGCTTCTGGCCTTTTTCTTCGGCCTTCTCGAGCAGGATTTTCAAAAAGCTCGGCGTGCCCGCATAGCCATCGGGCTTGAGATCGACGATGGCTTCGAGCTGCTGCTCGGTCTGGCCCGTGCCGCCCGCGAAGATGGTGCAGCCCATGGCATGCGCGCCGCTTTCCATGATCGAGCCGGCCGGCGTCATGTGGTAGCTGAAGCTGTTGTGGATCAGCTCGCCGCCGCGAAAGCCCGCCGCATGCAGCGCCCGCGCGGTGCGCCAGTAATCGCGCGCCTCTCCCTCGGGTTCGTAGATGGTGCCGGGGCTCGCGAAGATGCGCGGCATGCGCGGTCCGCGCACGATCGACGCAAAGCCGCCGAAGGGGTCGTCAGCGCGGCGTGCCTTCTGCAGCTCAAGCAGTTCCGATTTGCGCGTGACGGGCAGCTTCGTGAGTGCTCCACGCGAGGTGACGTCGCCGGGTTTCACGCCGTCGAGGATCTTCGTGAACGCGGGGGAGGCGGTCTGGGCCTGGGCGATCTGCTTGGGCAGCGCGGCCAGCAGGTCACGTTCGCGTTCGGCCGGGTCGCGGATTTCCAGTGTGTCGTAGTGGTCGGTCATGTCCGTACCCTTCATCTTTCTGTTCGGTCTTGCTCCCTCTCCCCTTGGGGAGAGGGCTGGGGTGAGGGTCGGCGGCGATGGCGGAGGCGGTGTCTGTGCAAAGACCGATGCCCTCACCCTGACCCTCTCCCGCACGCGGGAGAGGGGACAAAGCCTCTCAAGCCAGCCACCTCTTGCGCCGCTTGTAGCTCTTCACATCGCGGAAGCTCTTGCGGTCCGCGCCGCCCACGCCGAGGTAGAACTCCTTCACGTCCTCGTTCTCGCGCAGGCTCTTCGCCTCGCCGTCCATCACGATGCGGCCGTTCTCCAGGATGTAGCCGTAGTCGGCGTAGCGCAGCGCCATATTGGTGTTCTGCTCGGCCAGGAGGAAGGTCACCTTCTCCTTGGTGTTCAGGTCTTTCACGATCTCGAACACCTCTTCCACGATCTGCGGCGCCAGGCCCATCGAGGGCTCGTCGAGCAGCACCATGGTCGGGTTGGCCATCAGCGCGCGGCCGATGGCGCACATCTGCTGCTCGCCGCCCGAGGTGTAGGCCGCCTGCGAGGTGCGGCGCGTCTTCAGGCGCGGGAAGTACGCGTAGACCTTCTCCAGCGTCTCCAGCACCGCGGCCTTGCCGTCGGTGCGCGTGTAGGCGCCGGTCATCAGGTTTTCTTCGATGGTCAGGTGGGCGAAGCAGTGACGGCCTTCCATCACCTGGATCAGCCCGCGCTTGACCAGCTCGGCCGGCGACAGCGCCTCGATGCGCTCGCCGCGCAGCTCGATGGTGCCCTTGGTCACGGCGCCGCGTTCGCCTGCGAGCAGGTTGCTCACGGCGCGCAAGGTGGTCGTCTTGCCGGCGCCGTTGCCGCCGAGCAGCGCGACGATGCCGCTTTCGGGCACGGTCAGCGACACGCCCTTGAGCACGAGGATCACGTGGTTATAAATAACCTCGATGCCGTTGACGTTGAGAAGGATCTTGGGTTCGCTCATGGTGTGGTCCGAAGCATTCGCAAGAACGGCACATCGCCGTCCTTGCGAATGGCGGCTCTTGCGAGCCGCCACGGCACTTTCTTTTTTTGAGTCAGTGCATCAGGACTGGCAGTCCGCGGCTTCGCGGCGCGTCAGCTTCTTCTCGCCCGCGTACTTGTCGGCAGCAGCCTTCACCATCGGTTTGATGATCTGGCTGTCGGCTTCGTACCAATCAGACATGCCGCCCCACTTCGCGCCGTCCCAGGTATGGACGCGCGCCCAGGTCGAGCCCATGTGGTCCTGGCACGAGGTGCTCACCGGACGCATCACGCCCGAGAAGCCCAGTGCGTCGAGCTTCTTCTGGTCGAGTGCGAGGTTCTCCATGCCCCAGCGCACCTGCTCGCCGGTCATGACCTTGCCCTTGCCGAAGCGCTCTTGCGCGCGCTTGACGGCCTCGATGGTCAGCATCTGGATGATCACGCCGCGCGTGTAGAGCACCGAGCCCACTTCGTCCTTCGGACCCGTGCCCTGGCCCTTGTCGTGCACTTGCTTCAGGATGTCCTGGATCACCTTCGGCTGCGTGCCCGAGGTGTTCAGCGCCAGCGCGTTGTAGCCCTTGGCGTTGGCACCGACGTCCTTCACGTCGGGTTCGGCGCCGGCCCACCACACGCCGTACATCTTCTCGCGCGGGTAGCCCGTGGCCACGGCTTCCTTCAGGGCGGTGGAGTTCATCACGCCCCAGCCCCACAGCAGCACGAAATCAGGACGCGACTGGCGCACCTGCAGCCAGGCCGACTTCTGTTCCACGCCGGGCGCGGTCACGGGAATGAGCGACAGCTCGAAGCCGTTCTGCTTGGCGCGCTCCTGCAGCAGCGGAATCGGTTCCTTGCCGAACGGCGAGTCGTGGTACACGAGGGCGATCTTCTTGCCCTTGAGCTTGTCCATGCCGCCTTCTTTTTTCCCGATGTGCTGGATCAGGATGTCGGCCGCGGTCCAGTAGGAGCCCATGAGCGGGAAGTTCCACTTGAACACGCCACCGTCTTGCGAGGCCGAGAGGCCGTAGCCCAGCGTGATGAGCGGGATCTTGTCGGTGGGCACCTTGTCGGTCAGCGCGAAGGTGATGCCGGTGGCCTGCGGGTCGAACAACGCAACGCCCGGGCGGCCCTTCAGGCGCTCATAGCATTCCACGCCCTTGTCGGTCGCGTAGCCGGTTTCGCATTCTTCGTAGGCGATCTTCACGCCATTCATGCCGCCGGTGGCGTTGACGTACTTGATGTAGTCCTGCTTGCCGTTGGCCCAAGGCGTGCCGTTGGGCGCGTAGGGGCCGGTGCGGTAGACCAGCAGCGGGAAGAACTGTTCCTTGGCCTGCGCCTGGACCAGCGACGGCGCCAGCGCCGTGCCCAGGGTGGTGACCACCAGGGCGGCGGTCAGAGCGAGCGATTTCAGTGTCATGCCTGTCTCCTTTTGTGGGCACCTCGGTGCCGGTTTTTACGTGCGAACGAACGGGAACTCTTGCAATGCGTTGTCTGTCAGTGCGGGAAGGGCCACAGCCGCAGTTTTTCCTTGGCCGTGGACCACAGCCGCGCCAGGCCGTGCGGCTCGACGATCAGGAAGAACACGATCAGCGCGCCGAAGATCATGGTCTCCAGGTGCGAGGCCAGCGCGGTCGAGATCGAGAAGCCCAGCCACCCCGGCAGCTGGTTCAGAAAGAGCGGCAGCAGCACGATGAAGGCGGCGCCGAAGAAGCTGCCCATGATCGAGCCGAGCCCGCCGATGATCACCATGAACAGCAGCTGGAACGAGCGGTCGATGCTGAACGCCGCCGGCTCCCACGCACCCAGGTGAATGAAGCCCCACAACGCGCCGGCCACGCCGACGATGAAGCTGCTCACTGCAAAGGCCGTGAGCTTGGCGTACACCGGGCGGATGCCGATCACCGCGGCGGCCACGTCCATGTCGCGCATCGCCATCCACTCGCGGCCGATGGCGCTGCGCACCAGGTTCTTGGCCAGCAGTGCGAACACCACCACGAAGATCAGGCAGAACAAATACTTCTGCACCGGCGATTCGATCGGCACGCCGAACACGTTCAAACCCGCCACGCTCACCGAGCCCGACGACGAGTTGTTGGTGAACCACTGGATGCGCAGGAACGCCCAGTCGGTGAAGAACTGCGCAGCCAGCGTGGCCACCGCGAGGTACAGGCCCTTGATACGCAGGCTCGGAATGCCGAACAGCACGCCGATCACCGTGGCGCACAGCCCGCCCAGCAGCAGCGAAGCAATGAGCGGCATGCCGTCGATGCGCACCTGGAAGTTGTAGGCCGCGTACGCGCCCACCGCCATGAAGGCGCCGGTGCCCAGCGAGATCTGGCCGCAGTAGCCGACCAGGATGTTCAGGCCGAGCGCCGCGAGTGACAGGATCAGAAAGGGCGTGAGGATGGCGCGCATCCAGTAGTCGGACACGCCCATCGGCACCACGACGAACGCCACGAGCAGCAGCACGAGGATCGCGATGCGGTCCTGCGCGATCGGGAAGATCTGTTGGTCGGCGCGGTAGCTCGACTTGAACTGGCCGTTTTCTCTGTAGAACATGTCAGTCAGACCCGATCGATGATTTTTTCGCCGAACAGGCCTTGCGGGCGAACCAGCAAGAAGACCAGTGCCAGCACATAAGCAAACCAGATCTCGATGCCGCCACCAAGCATGGGGCCGAGATAGATTTCAGACAGCTTCTCGCCGACGCCGATCAACAGGCCGCCGATGATGGCGCCGGGGATCGAGGTCAGCCCGCCGAGGATCACCACCGGCAGCGCCTTCAGGGCCACCAGCGAGAGCGAGAACTGCACGCCGAGCTTGGAGCCCCAGATGATCCCGGCCACCAGGGCCGAGAAGCCGGCCACCGACCACACGATCACCCAGATGCGCGACAGCGGAATGCCGATCGATTGCGCAGCCTGGTGGTCGTCGGCCACCGCGCGCAGCGCGCGGCCCGTGGCGGTCTTCTGGAAGAAGATGGCCAGCACCACCACGAGGGCGGCCGACACTGCCGCGGCTGCCAGGTCTTCCTGGCTCAGCAGCAGGCCGCCGGGGAAGGTGCCTTCAAGCACCATCAGCGGTTCCTTGGGCATGCCGACATCGATCTTGTAGATGTCGTTGCCGAAGATCGTCTGGCCCACGCCGTCAAGAAAGTACGCGATGCCCAGCGTGGCCATCAGCAGCGTGATGCCTTCCTGGTTCACCAGCTTGCTCAGCGCGAGCCGTTCGATGAGCCAGGCGACGACGATCATCACGGCCATGGCCGCGATGAAGGCCAGGATGTTCGCCAGCAGCAGGCTCTGGAAGCCGAACCACAGCGGGAACCACTCGGCAAAACGCGCCATGGCCAGCGCTGCGAACAGCACCATCGCGCCCTGTGCGAAGTTGAAGACGCCCGAGGCCTTGTAGATCAGCACGAAGCCGATCGCGATGAGCGAATACAGCATGCCGACCATGAGGCCGCCGAAGAGGGTTTCGAGGAAAAAGCCCATCGTGTTCTTTCGTGATCAGTGCTCGACGCCAAGGTAGGCGCGGATCACGTCTTCGTTGTTGCGCACTTCGTCCGGTGTGCCGTCACCGATCTTCTTGCCGTAGTCCAGCACCACCACGCGGTCGGAGATGTCCATCACCACGCCCATGTCGTGCTCGATGAGCACGATGGTCGCGCCGAACTCGTCGTTCACGTCGAGGATGAAGCGGCTCATGTCCTGCTTCTCTTCGACGTTCATGCCGGCCATGGGCTCGTCGAGCAAGAGCACCTGCGGCTCCATCGCCAGCGCGCGGCCGAGGTCGACACGCTTTTGCAAACCGTAGGGCAGGCGGCCCACCGGCGTCTTGCGGTGCGCCTGGATTTCCAGGAAATCGATGATGTGTTCGACGAACTCGCGGTGCTGCAGCTCTTCGCGTTCGGCCGGGCCCCAGCGCAGCGCCTGGGCGAGCAGGCCGCTCTTCATCTTGAGGTTGCGGCCCGTCATGATGTTGTCGAGCACGCTCATGCCCTTGAACAGCGCCAGGTTCTGGAAGGTGCGCGCCACGCCCATCTCGGCCACCTGGCGCGAGTTCATGTGCTTGAAGGTCTGGCCACGGAAGGTGATGGAGCCCTGCTGCGGCCAGTACACGCCGTTGATGCAGTTCAGCATCGAGCTCTTGCCCGCACCGTTGGGGCCGATGATGGCCCGCACTTCATGCTCGCGCACGTTGAAGCTGATGTCGGTCAGCGCTTTCACGCCGCCGAAGCTCAAGCTGATGTTCTGGACGTCGAGGATGACCTCGCCGATTTTCCGATTGCTCATGCGGCCGCCTTCACGATGGGGAAGGTCTTGGCTTCGGTGATCTTCAGCGTGGCGCTGACAACCCCCGTGCGTCCGTCCTCGAACTTGACCTGGGTCTCGATGTACTGCTCGGTCTTGCCGCCGTAGAGCGCATCGACCAGCACGGCGTATTTTTCGGCGATGAAGCCGCGGCGCACCTTGCGCGTGCGGGTCAGCTCGTCGTCGTCGGGGTCGAGCTCCTTGTGCAGCACGAGGAAGCGCGCGATCTGCGTCTCGCCCATGCCGTCTTCGGCCGCGAGGTCGGCGTTGACCTTGCCAATGCACTCGGCAATCAGTGCCAGCACTTCGGGCTTGCCGGCCAGGTCGACATAGCCGCCGTAGGCCAGGCCGCGGCGCTCGGCCCAGTTGCCGACCGCTTCGAAGTCGATGTTGATGGCGGCGCACACTTCGTCGCGGGCGTTGCCGAAGCACACGGCTTCCTTGATCTGCGGGAAGAACTTGAGCTTGTTCTCGATGTAGTTGGGCGCAAAGATCGCGCCGCGCACGAGCTTGCCCACGTCTTTCGCGCGGTCGATGATGCGCAGGTGGCCTTCGCTGTCGAGCACGCCGGCGTCGCCGG